>JAJZCM010000017.1:0-34113 GCA_021846045.1 bacterium
CGGCGTAAAAACCGACGGCGGCGACGACACGGATGTAGGGCGTCAACATTAAGGTCACGATGCCGAGGGCCATCCAATCAACAGGGCTGCCTCCACCGGAGGCTAGGTTCCGGAACAGATGCGCGATGTAGGTAAAGAAATTCGTCCCATCCATACGCCACTGCGGGGTGTAGAGAATGGCCGTTTTTCCGGACAAGTGATGGTAGAGGAAAAGGCCGTAGCTTTCTAAAATGAGACTCAAAATGACGCCGCCGATGAGAACCAGGCTGATGGCGGTTTCAAGCTTGTCTTCTTCCTCGGGAAGGGCTTCCATTAGGCTTTGATCCCGTTGTAGAGCATTTGAACGATCAAATAGACAAGAATGACTAAAAACAAGGCGCGCACGGACTTATTGCTCAGCCGGTTGAGAACCCTTCCGCCCATCAAAGCGCCTATTGTGGCCCCAACAGCCATAGGGGCTGCGAGATCAAGATACAAAAGCCCCGAGGCGAAATAGACGCTGGCCCCGGCCAAGGCCGTCATGCCGATGATGAAGTTGCTCGTCGTGCTTGAAACCTTGGACGGCATGCGCAAAACAACCTCGTGGACCGAAACCTTGAAAGCCCCGGCGCCGATGCCAAGCATTCCCGCCGCGAGCCCCGCGATGAACATCCCCAACCCTCCCAAAAGCGGACGCGTCATCTCGTAGGAAACTTGGCGTTTCAGGGCCTGATCGTAATAGCTTCCACGGAGGCCAAGCCATCGCGCAAGGCGGTCGGGCTTGACGTTTTCCGGCATTTCCTCTTTCATGTGGCGCCTGACGCCGAGAAAGGAAGTGGCCAAAAACGCCGCAAAGAAAAAATAAAGAAGTCTTGGAGCGATAAGGGTTGTGATGGTCGCTCCCACAATGGCGCCGGTGATGGTGAACATTTCAAGATAAAACGCGGCTCTGACGTTCGCGAGGCGATCCCGCACGTAGGAGGCGGCCGAACCGCTTGAGGTCGCAATAATTGTCACCATGCTGGCCGCAATCGCGCGGCGAAGAGGCACTCCGGCGGCGGCCAAAATCGGAATCATGATGCTTCCGCCGCCAAGTCCCGTCAACGCGCCGAGAAACCCGGAAACAACCGAAAGAGATAAAATTGTTGAAAGATTCATGCTCAACTTAATGATAACAAATTAAGCGCCAGGAACTTTTTAAACGCGCATAGTTTTTTTGAGGATTTACGATTGAAAAGCGCTTATGACCGGCGATTGGGTGGGATATCGTCGGAGGGAAACTGATGGCGCCCTTCAAAAACGGTCAATATCTCGAGGCGTTGCGCGGTAATGCGGTAGACGATGCGGTATTTGCCCTCCAAGACTTCCCGTATATCGTTGGATCCCAGCTCCGGGACTTGGCGTCCCAAGCGGGAGAAGGTTTTGAGCGCCACTCCGCGCGAGATCAGCTTCTCGATGAAACGCAATGCCGTTTGGGGGGAGTCTTGGGAAATAAAATCTTCGATTTCCTGAAGCCGCTCGAGAGCTTGCTCCGTCCAGACGACCTTCACGAGGTTTTTTTTGCTTCCCGCCAAGCGCTCATGCGGCGACGCATCTCCCCGCCGTCCATAACGCGGTCCGCTTCGGCGTCCGCCAAGCCCTTGGCCACCGATTCCAGAAATCGTTCTTTTTCCTGCAGTCGGTCGAATTCTGATGGAGACAACAGCACGCCAGCGGGCTTTCCGTTTTGAGTAATGACGATAGGGTGTCCGAAATCTTTGAGGCGATCCAACCAGGCGGCGGCTTGGGCTTTGAAGGCCCCGATGGCAACGACGTCTTTCGCCAATTGGATCGCTTTCATATCAGCTCCTTTTGAATATAGTGTAGACCAAATTAGGTATCTTTTCAAGACCTATATTAGGTCTGATAAAAAATTAAGCGCAATCCTTTAGAAGCCCTTCTTTAGTCTGGATCAGCGTTTGGATATTCTCCATCTCAGATCCGATTTCTTGAACGCGGGAGTAATCGGAGTAGAGTTCAGGGTCCGACAGTAACGCGGCAAGCTCTTCGAGTTTTGCGTGAAGGGTGGACAACTCCTCTTCCAGCTTTGCAGTCTGTCGGGCGATTTTTTTAGGATCTGGAGTCGCGGGTTTAGAGATTTTTTCAAGCGCTGGGACTGCGATTGCCTGCGGATTTTCTTCATGCCATTGGGCCTGGCGGCGCTTGAAATACTCGTAATCGCCGGGATAAACCGTAATTTTCCCGCCGTCAATGTGGACAACGTGGTTGGCCAGCGCGTTTAAGAAATAAAGATCGTGGCTGATAACGCAGATGGTTCCCTCAAAGCCTTTGAGAGCCTCAATAAGGCCGTCGACAGAAGCCATGTCGAGATGAGTCGTCGGCTCGTCCATTAAAAGAACGTTCGGCGGATTGAGCAAAAGTTTGACCAAGGACAAACGGCTTTTTTCTCCTCCGCTGAGAACCGAGACTTTTTTATGGATCGAGTCTCCGGGAAAAAGAAAAGAGCCTAAAACCGAACGTACGACTTGTTCTGAATTGCCGCGGTTGGAGCTTAAGGCCTCTTCAAAAACGGTTTTTTCAAAATCAAGCTGGCCTTCCCGGTGTTGGGAGAAATATCCGACCGCCACATCATGCCCAATGATTCTCTGCCCCGATTCAAATGGAATAACTCCGGCCAGCATCTTGAGGAGAGTTGATTTTCCGGCCCCGTTGTGTCCGACAAAAGCCATTTTCCAGCCGCGTTCAAGATCAAAATTGAGATCGCGGTAAACTTGGACGTTTCCGTAAGACTTGGCGACGTTTTTGAGTGAAAGAACCTTAAGGCCTACGCGAGGCGGCTGCGGAAACCTGATTCGGACCGTTTTAGCTTCGGGCGCAAGTTCAATGAGTTCGAGCTTCTCAAGCCTCTTAATCATGCTCTGAGCGCGGCTGGCGGTGGAAGCCCGGGCGCGATTGCGGTCGATAAATTCCTGCATCTTTTCTATTTCTTCTTGCTGGCGGTGATAAGCCGATTCCAAACGCTCTTTTTCCGCTCGGCGCTCCGAAATAAAATGTTCGTAATCGCCATGATAAATTTTAAGAGTTTTATCCTGAAGGCTGATGATGGCGCGGCAGACGGCGTTAATGAAGGCGCGGTCGTGTGAGATCAAAAAAATCGCCCCAGGATAAGACTGTAAATATTTTTGAAACCAAAACAGGGAATCGATGTCCAGGTGATTGGTGGGTTCGTCTAAAAGGAGTAAATCGGGTTCCAGAAGAAGAAGTTTGGCCAAGGCCACCCTCATGGCCCAGCCGCCGCTCAAGGCGTTCATTTTCCTGCTGAAATCCGTGACCTTAAATCCCAGGCCCATCAGAATCGCTTTGGCCTTTGCGGCAAGTCTCGCGTCCGGGTCGCTAAATTCAGATAGAGCGTAATTTAAAATTTCTTCATCTAAAACCGGGGCGTTTTCCTGAGGCAGATAACCGACCACCGCGCCTTTTTTAAGGCTGACCTGTCCGCTGTCCGGTTCTTCGCGTCCCAAGAGCATCTTGAAAAGGGTTGATTTCCCCGCGCCATTGGGGCCGACCAAGACAAAACGGTCGCCTTGGTTGATTTGAAGGGACGCCCCCTCCAAAAGGGTTTGTTGACCGAAGGATTTGTGAACGTCTTTGAGAGTGATCATCGGGATTAAAAAACCGCCGGGTCTATCAAAGCCCGGCGGTTTTTAAAAGACAGCTTTATTTGCCTTTTGTGTGGGACATAGGCATCTCTTGATTCATCATGCCCATGTTGTGGAAAGGGCAGGGACTCGCGGCGTGTACTCCGCAGTGATGGCCGCCTGCGATTAGATAGCCGATAACCCCTCCCAAAAGTAGAACGAGAAGAGCCGCGATACCTTTGCATCCACAGCAATGCTTTTTACCACAGCCGCCTTTGCCGCATCCGCAACCGCCCGATTTTTCTTCTTGATTTGATTCCATAAACTCCCCCTTACGTTCTTGTCTTTATATTATACAACTACCCCCTATTGTATAATTTTGATGGAGTGCATAACTTTATCAACATTCGCTCGGAAGAGGATATTCCCGCCGCTTGGCGTTTGACGCCCATTGGCAGCCTGTTGCGCTATCACAATCTAAACGCGCCGTTGCCTCAAAGAGCGGAAAAACCGGAACTTTTAATCGGCATGTGCATGGACAGCCGAAAGCATTTGAGAATTCCGGATAATTTCGCCTTTATTCTCCGCACCGGCGGCGCCAATTTAAGACTAAGCGAATTTCGCGTTTCCTATGCGATTGCGGTGGGAGGAGTGCGCGCGATAGCTCTGATGGGGCACACCCAATGCGGCATGTCCGGCCTTATTTCGCGACGGGAAATCTTCATCACGGGGCTCATGGACGTCGGGTGGACGCGAGAAGCGGCTGAAAAACACTTTGACTCTCTGGCGCCTGATCATGAAATCGGGCCGGAGGGCGATTTTATCCGTGCGGAAGCTCAACGCCTTCGCGTCTTATACCCCAAAGTGATCGTCGCCCCTCTCTTATACCGGATCGAAGATGGCAGCGTGGCCTTACTAAAGGAATAGGGCTAATGAAGAAACATCCTCACGTTCAATTGGGATTTTTTGTTTTATTCCCGCTACTCGTTTTATTTTCTCCTCATTTATCTTATGCCCGCGCAGGCGGCGGAGAAGGTTACGGTTATTCCGGAGGGGGATACGGCTCTGGAGGTTTGAGCGGCGGTTCTCAAGGCCTCGGGGCCCTTCTCGACTTATTGATTTTTTTTAACCTCAATTATCCCGCCGCGGGGATTCCGGTTGATGCGTTGGTTCTCTTCGCAATTTATCTTTCTTCCTCAAGCGGAGGAACGGCCCTTTATAATCGCCGAATTTCCTCGACTATTCAAACCGGAGTTCTCAAATCAAGAGAGAATGCCTATCAAGATAAGATTGTCTCTATCCAAGCGACCGACCCCCGTTTTAATGAGGATGTTTTTCTGGAGCGCTCGAAAGACGCTTTTATTAAAATTCAATCAGCGTGGGGCGCCCAAGACATGTCGCCTGTTCGGGCTTTAATTTCAGACGGGGTCTTTATCCGATTTTCCTCCCAGTTGGCGATGCAAAAATCAAATGGCATTAAGGAAATCATGGAAAACCTTAATATTCTCAGCCAGTCAATTTTAGCGATTGATGAGACCTCTTTTTTCGACATCATCCATGTTTCTTTTACCGCTTCCTGCGTCAATTATAAGGTGCATGCGGACACAGGGATCTATTTTGCCGGAAATAAAAGCGCGGATGAGTTTTCAGAGGTATGGTCTTTTGCGAGACGAAAAAACGCCAAGACCTTAGACCAAGGTTCTATTGACGGGGTTTGCCCCAACTGCGGCGCGGTGCAAAAAATAAGCCGCGTTCAATGCGAGGCTTGCGGATCTTTTCTTAACAGCGGGGAAAACGACTGGGTCATGGCTTTGATTACTCAAAACTCTGAATGGAGGATGGTCAAGCCCGAATCCCAGATTATCGGCTGGGATAATTTTACGCATTTAGATTCCTCGCTGGATTTAATTTCGGTTGAAGACCGTGTTTCGGTCGCCTTTTGGAAAACGAGACAGGCTTTGCGCTTAAAAAACGCCGACTTTATTGCGCGCTTTGCCTCGAGCTCCTATTTGGAGAGCTTCAAAAATGAAATTGCGTCGGCGGAATCGGAGTCCTATAGCAATGAAGCCGTCGGCGCGGTCGAAATCTTGGAACTGGAGCGAAGGCCTGATTTTGAATATGCCCATGTAGCCGTGCGCTGGATGGGAGATGAGTTTTCGCTAAACCCGGCAAGCCGGCGTTTTGAACCCTTGGGAAAGGTTTTTCGGGATTGGGTTTTCACTATTAAGCGTAAAAACGGCGCGCAAAGTAATATAAAGACTGCGCTCAATTCTTTCGGGTCTTTTCATTGCCAAGGCTGCGGGGCCGCTCTTGCGGATGGCGATTCCGCCGTTTGTCAGTATTGCGGCAGAGCTTTAAACGACGGCTCCTATGATTGGGTGTTGGATTCAGTCGTTCCCCATTCAAAATGGAGGTCTTCAATTGAAGCCGCTCCCGCTCCCGAACAGGAGCTTTATGAAATCCTGAACTCCGGCGTCGATTCACAGACCTTGATTAAGGTCCTGGTCGCCGTTTTAGCGGCCGATGGCGTCGATCATGCGGAAATGAAAGTGGTCTCGCAATTGGCCTTGCGCGCCCATATCCCGATGGATTTTGTGCTTAATTGTGTTGACGCGGCTAAATCTGGTAAATTGGAAGTCGCTTTGCCGCAAAATCTGAAAGAGGCGAGGCGTTATTTAAGAGGGATGGCGGTTTTGGCAGTTACCGGAACCGGAAAAGGGGGCGGCGAGAAGGCCCTAGAGGCTTTTGGATCGCGCTTCAATATGCAAAAAGCGGACATTGATTTAATCATTAATGAAGAAAGATCGAATCTTTACGAAAAGGCGAGAAAGGAAGCGTTTGCCTAAACAAAAACAGGAGAAAATCCATGGCGATTATTGATGTCGTCAAATTTGATGGAGATCCGAACCTCTTGGTTTGGAGATTTCCCTCTGATCAGCTCAGTTGGGGAAGCCAAGTCATCGTCAACGAATCTCAAGAGGCGGTGTTCTTCAAAGGAGGAAGGGCCTTGGATGTCTTGGGGCCGGGAACCCATACGCTCGAGACCGCCAATCTTCCCATTTTAAGGGTTTTGGTTAATGCGCCTTTTGGGAGTCAGACCCCTTTTGCGGCCGAGATTTATTATGTCAATAAAGTTTCCGTCCTCAACTTGAAATGGGGAACCCAGGAGCCTATTCCAGTTCTCGATCCGAAATACAACGTCTTTCTACCGGTGCGGGCCTTCGGTCAATTCGGCATTCGTGTCGCCGATTCCAAGCGCTTTGTCGTGCAGTTGGCGGGAACTCTCAAAGAATTCACCGCGCAAGCGGTCAGCGATTATTTTCGCGGAGCCTTGATTACTAAGGCGAAAGATTCTATCGCTCAATCGATCATCAAGGAAAAAATATCCCTGCTTGAGATCAGCGCGTCTTTGGAGGTTTTGTCCTCCGCTATAGCGGTCAAGCTCAAGGATGATTTCGCGCGCTTTGGCGTCGCCCTGGAAACCTTTTATCTTAATTCCATCAATGTCCCAGATGATGATCCCTCGGTTATCAGCCTCAAGAAAGCCTTGGCTGAGAAAGCCGAGTTTCAGATATTGGGCGATCAGTCTTACAAGACGGTGCGAAGCTTTAACACCATGGAAGAGGCCGCTAAAAACACCGGAACCATGGGCAGTATGGTCGGGATGGGGCTCGGAATGGGAGCGGGCTTTGGCTTTGGCGGCCCCATGGCTCAAGCGATGTCTCAAAATATGGGGGGAAATTCGGCAGTGATGCCGTCTCAGACCGCCGTTTGCCCGCATTGTCATTCCCAGATATCTCCTACCAGCAAATTTTGCGGAGTGTGCGGCAACCCGGTCGTTTTAGCCACCGCCCATTGCCCGTCTTGCGGCGCGGATATTCCCGCCGGGGCTCAATTTTGTTCCGCTTGCGGGAAAAAATTGTCTCAATCGCTTTGCCCGCAATGCCATGCGTCCAATTCCCCAACGGCTAAATTTTGCCTCAGTTGCGGCGGGGCTCTTCATTAAAATGAAACTTTCGACTTTTTTTGCGCGTCGTTTTGTCGCCGGCGATACGATTGAAGAAGCCCTTGAGGTCGTCAAGAGACTTAACTCCAAGGGAATTAAGGCCACTCTCGATTATTTGGGTGAAGACTGCAGTCGGGAAGCCGATGCCCGGCGCTCCTGCGAGGAATACATCGCCCTACTTCAAAAAATAGCCGAGTCAAAAGCCGATTCCAATGTCAGTTTGAAACTCAGCCAATTAGGGTTCGGTTTCAACGAGAAACTAACGCGCGAGCTTTTGGAAAAAATTCTGGATGAGGCCGCTAGGCACGACAATTTCGTTCGCATCGATATGGAAGGCTCGGCTTTGACCCAAAGAACCTTGGACCTGTTTAAAGACGTTTTTTTAAAACACAAAAACGTGGGGATCGTCATCCAGGCGTATCTTCGGCGAAGCGAAAAAGATATTCAGGAATTGGTTTCCCTAGGGGCGCGCGTTCGCCTATGTAAAGGGGCTTATAAGGAGCCGGATTCCGTCGCTTTCCCAGATAAAAAAGACGTGAACTCAAACTATGACCATCTGGCCGAGGCGCTTCTTAAGGCCCCGCTTCCCGCTTTCGCGACCCATGATGATGAGCGCATCGCGGCCGCCGTTGCCGCGGCCAACCGGGCGGGACTTCAAAAAGACCGTTATGAAATTCAGATGCTCTACGGTTTAAGATCCAAGCGCTGGGATGATTTGCGCTCCAAAGGCCACTCTGTGCGCGTCTATATCCCTTATGGGACCCATTGGTTTCCTTATTTCTACCGGCGCCTTCGGGAAAGAAAAGAAAATATCCTGTTTGTGCTGAATAATATCCTTGATTAGGATGTGGATTTGTTTCCAGTGTTGTGGCTTGCGAGTTATCCATGGCGCTGGCGTCTCCAGCCTACCATGCCCGCCGCTTACTTCGCTTACTTTAAGGATCATTGTATTGGGAGAGGCCTTCTTTAAAATTATCTGGTTTTGTGTTTGATAAATTTTTAATTCTATTTAGAGGATGAAAAGCTATAATAATTCTATCATGGTTAATCTCGTTAGGTTGCGTCCGCCTAAATCATGGTCTTCTCCAGAGGATCATTTATGGGCGGCAATCAATCATCCTTGGTATCGCGCCATACAGAAAATCCAATCGGATTTGTACCGCGCAACCAATTGTTATTTTGAATCGATTGGCTTTGATCCGGTCTTGATGCCAGTCACAACTGGAGCAGTATCAAGCCCAATGGGACTCGGTAGCGACTCGCTCCCGGTTCAAGTTAAACTATACTCGAGAGATGTTTTCTTGGCAGACTCCATGCAATTCCATTTGGAATATCTTTTACGACATGAAACCCCAGGTGTCTATTACATTATGCCTACATTCCGCAACGAGAATTCTTCGCCGCGGCATCTCAATGAATTTCATCATTCAGAAGCGGAACTTCGCGGAAGTTTCGAGGATGTGGTCCGTATAATTCTTCGCTATACACGAACTCTCGCGCAAGAACTGCTCACACGGCACGGACCTGCAATTTGCGCCGCCGCAGGGACCACCAAACATATCGAAGCATATATCGCCAAGGGCGATAATATTCCTCGAATAAGTTATGAAGAGGCACGACGAATACTTGAAGGGCAACCAGACACTATTCAATCCATAACGCAAAAAGCATTCACAATCACCGCCAAGGGCGAACGCTGGCTCATGAATTATGTTTGCGGCCCCCTCCTCCTTACTCATCCGCCTCATCTGACTGTCCCGTTTTACCAGGCTTACAGCGATGATGGGTATCATGCACAGGCTGCGGATCTCTTAATGGGAATTGGGGAGACGGTAGGTTGTGGCGAGCGACATGTTGATGCCGAAAATCTCATCCGTGCCCTTCAGTCTCACCAGATTAGCGCGGATATGTATGCCTGGTATGTAAACCTCAAAAGGCGCTTCCCGTTGCGAACCAGTGGTTTTGGGATGGGAATAGAACGATTTCTATTGTGGATTCTAAATCACGATGACATTCGTGACATCCCGCTTATCCCACGAATTCAAGAAATAGTCTCCACGCCCTGATCTTTCCCATGGATCGCGTTGTGCTCTCGCATACAGGTATCCAAACGCGCCGATGATTACGCCAGCAGTAGTCAAACACGTTGTTGGGAATTGGAATTTACCTGGGTCTCAAAAAAATCGGCCGTACACTGTGCCTCTGCGATTGGTTTCATATCCAATATCCCACGGGGACATAGCAACAGCGCTCCTTTCTTGATGATCAGTTTAATTGGCGCTCCGATTTGATCTGACAAGGCGGCACGCGAACCAGCGCCTATGTTGATCCGATCATCGATTGCGACCGAAAGCCTTTGTTCCACAAGTCGCGTATATATTCTCAAGCTGTTTTCCATGTCCGAGTTTGTTGATGGAATCACGGTAAGAGTTACAGGCCGCAATGTCACGGGGAATTTGAAACCAAGGCTATCGCGATGATGATCAAATATCGCGAGAAGAAGCCTGGATAGACCGAGTCCAAATGTTCCGACTAGAACTCTTGAGTTCGTGTTCCTATTAGTCCGAAAGCGAGGGGGTAAGTTGGTAGGCTTGTAATGATAGGCCATTGCTAGTTCTAACGCGCGGACGCGCTGGTTGGAATTAACCTCGGGCAGTTCTAAATTATCACCAACACCTCCGAGGTAGAAGTGTTGGAACGCCAATCCGCTATGGCCATGGCGTTTGAATATAGGTAAGTCGATTGCCGCGCATAGCATGTCCATTAGGCGCTCATATATTTTAAGAGATTCGGCCAAGGATGAAGAGTCGGCATCAAAAGAAGTCCCAACGACGCATTTGAACTGGCGACTCTTCTGTAGACCGGCGCAATGAGGTATGCCCCGAAAAAATTCAGTCTGGTAGAGGAACCGAATGGGAAGTTGGCGATAAGATATCTGCAAGTCACTGGCCAAGTTAATCAGCAACATCTCAGGAGTCGTGAGCAGGTGATACTTATCCAGGGGTTCCGAGAGATTCAATATCTTACGTGCGAAAATATTCCCAACATGTTGGCCCATTCGAAGCAAGTCATTCCTCATGAGCAGGGGAACTTCAATCACATCGAGCCCTAGTTGCCGAGCCATATCGTGGAATAGTCCAGTCAACCGTTCCATGATCCGTTTTCCAAGTGGCATAAAGAAAGGCAACCCCGGATCTTTGAAGACTACGAAGTTTCCGTTTTCCGCAAATATCCGAGCCGGCAAATCATTAAAGTTTTTAACCTGCCGCAAGCTGGCCTGGAAAAGTTGTCGGGAATACCTCATGAGATGCCTTGCCTCTTTTATTGCCGTAGTTCGGGGTAGGCCTCTATATGCAAACATGGGGAATCGCCAGCCACGAGATATGCCGTTGCTCCCAATGGAAGAGACATCATGGGATCTGTGTGGGAGCAGTTTACATCGAGGAGAACAGGATAGGACACCTCTCCCAATACGTCGTTCAGTATATAACACAGAATCCCCTTGCTAGAAAGTGGACTTCCACGCGGTGGTATCCCCAATAGAAGTCCCTTGATTTCATTGAAAACTCCCATCTGTTGCAACTGAGTCATCTGTCTGTGGAAAACGGCTGGATTGGCGCCGGTGGCATCTTCCAAGAACAAGACACAGCCTTTCATATTAGGAAAAAACTGTGTCCCGGCGAGGCTTGAAAGAGTGTCGAGATTGCCGCCAATAAGGGGACCGCGCGCCTCGCCACGGCGATAAATATTCCACCCCTTGAATCGCCGCATTTCGCGAGGCCCGAAGTCTTTCTTTTTATACCACGCATCGTCTGCAACCAGCACGGGACTTTTATAGGTAACTTGTTCTTGTTTTAACACACATTGAAATCCGTGGCAGGTGTAATCAAAAGCGTTGGGGTCGCAAAGCACGGAAAAGGAAGGGCCATGAATCGCTGGCGTTCCAGCAAATTTGTGGATGGCGATGAGAAGAGCAGTAGTGTCACTAAAACCCACAATGGTTTTCCTAAATTTTGCAAGCTTGGAATAGTCGATATGGGGAAGCAGTTGGTTTGCGTTGTAGCCGCCAAATACGGGCAAAATAACGGTCACATCGGGATCTGAAATGGCCCCGCGAAAATCTTCAAGGCGTTCAGATAAACTCCCCGCAGTGTGGAATGCTCGAAGATTTGCATTGCGTCCAAAACAAACATCGTATCCCATCGCCCCAAGTCGTTTGACGCCGTTAGCCCGAAGAGCCTTGGGAAGATCGGCCATGGTATTGGATGGCGCGATAACTGCGACACTGGCCATGTTGCTTATAACTTTCTAGACGTGAACAACTCCGCATCCATTGGATTAGACTCCTTTCTCAACAACATAATACTATAACCCATATGCGCTAAGTTCTCGCGGAATAGCTGCATATACTGGGCATATCTGTGGTTAAGCGTGGCCTTGGTCGTAGGTCGGAGGTCTTTTAGATGATCTCGGTGAAGAATGTTTCTTACAAACTCTTTTACTACTTCAGGAGATATGCGGTCAAAAGCGTAATCTTCAATAAAATATGATTCAAAAGGCGGGCGCGCAAAGAAACGGATCCAGTAATCTTTATAAAGGGGCTGAATAGGAACCTGAATGGCATCAGAGACCCGGCGTAATAAATTTTTCGAAGGAGGTCTTAGATAATACATAGGAATGGAGGCCAAATAGCCTCCGATCTTTAAGACACGAGAATACTCGGCTAGGGCCTTGTCTCGAGAGGCAACCAATGATGTGACATTCCCACAGAAGACGATATCAAAAGAGGAATCGCGGTAAGGTAGCGCCATAGCGTTTGCAAGTTCAAAATGAATCCATTGGGAGACCCCGTAGCATTGTGCGCGTTGCCGCGCTTCCCGCAAGCTTGTGGGATTTATGTCTATGCCTACAATACGAGCTCGGGTGAGTCGCGCGAACTCAATGGCCGCGATACCAGTGCTTGTACCGATTTCCAGTAGACTCTGCCCTTTCCTAAGGAATGTTTTTTCCGCGATGCGGGAGATGCTTGCATAACCTCCCGGAGGACGGTTTGTTTCTCGGACCAAACCAATAAACTCATTATAGCTCATGTTGTTGATATGGGCAGGCTGCAATTTTTTAACGGAGAGTGTCATTTTTTCACGAGGGCATTCAAGAAATATTATCGAAATAGACGATTATAATTATACTACAATGTATTTCTATGAGAAATCAAGTCAAATATGCCATGGGGAATTCCGTGCCGTCACCCCGCAGGAAGGTCGCAATTTTCGGTTTTGTCAACGCTGATGAAGCGCTGGCTCGTTGGCTTCGCGCTGGACGAACTCCACTAGAAATTCATGCATTCTCTTTGGCTCCGAATGCGGCGTTCGAACAATGTTGCGACGCAGTCTACCGATTCCGACCTGGGGATCCGGAGTTGCAACGCATCTTGAAACGTGAAGCCTATGATCTTGTTTATGTGGGGCCTATTCCTGCAGTCCTGGCTTTCTCATCCGAACTCCAAACCCATGCCATCCCATTTGTTGGACCCACCGCGCAACATATTAAATTTGAGCTGGATAAGACTAAGATATTCGAAGCGCTTCCCGAGCCGGATGCAATTCTCCCCAAAACCGCGATCCTTACGGATTCATCCCCACAAAGCGTTTCGTCGGCTCTTTCGGAATTCCCATCCGGCTATGTTCTAAAATTCAATGGAGATTTCTCAAGATATTACGACGAAACCGAAGCTGGACGTGTTCGCCTAAGCGACGAGACAATCTCCAGAGAAGAAGTTTTTGAATTTGTGCGGCGCTCAATCGAGAGTTCTGGGAGCGTAATTATCCAGGAAAAACTGATCGGCAAGGATTTTAGCGCCAACTATTTGGTTGATAAAAACGAAGGGCTTTTTCCTATTGGAGAGAATGTCTGCTATAAGCGGCGTAACGATTTTAACCGGGGGCCAATGACCGACGGAACGGGTAGCGTTTCCTGGGGGGGGCAAGTTCCATTTCTTACCGCGCGGGATCGCGAGCGCATTCATGAGGCTGTGGGCCGATTTGTGCGCCATGTCAATCGCGTTGTTGGAATAAGGTTGACGGGATTTCTCAATGCAGACTTGATCAAGACCGTTGAAGGACGAGTCTATCTTTGTGAGGTTAATTTTCGAGAACCTGGGGTGCATACGCTCGCAAGTCTTTACCGTTGTCTTAATAACGACTTGTTTGATCTCCTCCTTAGAGCTCGCAATGGGGAGCTTGCGCAATTATCCCCTGTTTTCGATCCAGGGGTGTCCGTGGTCGTGTCCGCTTATCCCCCTTATTACCCTTACAGGAGGCCTCGCTCGGAGTTGACAACCGTCAAGGTTTCAAAGAAGGTTCCACCGGGAATTTCCTTATTTACGGGTTGGGTTGAGCTTCTCTCTGAGTCGGAGACATGGAGGGAATTTCTATTAATGAGCGCTCCTTCGCTGACGTTTGAAGCCCATGAGACTTCACTTGAGCGATCTCGAAAAATTGTCTACAAGGCAATGGAATCCATGGTTCCGTCTGGACTCCTGTATCGCCGCGACATTGGACTCTAGTGCTCCTGTCCACAAAAACAAATGCGCTTCTCCCGTGCCGGCAACGGGCGTTGCGCAATAATGTCACCAAGGTATATTTCCTTAATTTTTTTCAAATGTTCTTGGTCTTCATGCCTATCGCGGTACCTTATTTTCATTCTCGTGGACTCGACATGGCGCAGGTCTATCAATTGCAGTCGATTTATGCCGCCTGTTTCTTTCTTTTCGAGCTACCAACAGGATATTTATCGGACATGGTCAGTCGCCGATTCGTGCTCCTGCTCCATGGCATAATTTGGGGGGTGGCGAACACGTTTTTGGCGCTTTCCCGCGGATTTGGACATTTGGCAATTTTTGAGATACTGGCCGCGCTGGGAGCATGCCTATTTTCCGGAAGCGATATCGCGTTGCTTTACGACTCGCTTGAGGAACTCCAGGAACTTAAGGGGCAGGGGGCAAGAATGATGGGCCGGACAATGTTCTATGCTCGGATGGGCGAGACATGCGCGGCGCTTCTGTGCACGGCGCTAATCCCCTGGGGACTCTCTAATCCCATTCTTGCCCAGGCGTGCGTGGGTTGGATCCCATTATTGATTAGCATTACTTTGGTGGAACCTCGACGAGATCGTCTGTCAGCGAGTCAGCACAGGGAGAACTGGCGCCGAATCTTGAGGAAAGTCCTAAAAGAGAATAACACGACATATCTCATTATTCTCAGCCTTATCTCCATTGGAACCGCGACGCTTCTGGCGGTCTGGGAATTCCAGGAATATTGGAAGGCCTTAAATGTGCCAGTCGGATATTTCGGTTTGCTTTGGGCAGCATACAACTTGGTTGTCGCTATCGCGGCTTGGTTCGCCCACCGGTTTGATTCATTCATTGGTCGTCCAGCCCTAATAGGGGCTGTGGGTTTTCTCCCCGTAATAGGATTTCTCGGGATGTCCTTTATGGGAAGTCCTAGTGGAATTTTCATTTGCCTTGCCTTTCAATTAGCTCGCGGTATCAAGGTTGTTCTGCTGGATGCGCTGAACATGCATGCCGACGCATCCATGCGAGCAACCATAAATTCAATGGTCAATTGGGGCGTTCGTTTGAGTTTTGTCATCCTAGGACCTATTTTTGGGATATTGACAGACTCGGGTGGAGTGGCGAGGGCAAGCATTTTCGCCGCGGTATTTTTTCTTGCCGCTTTTGGGATTATCATCGTGCCGCTGATCCGGCAAATCAAATCCGGGGGGGCGCATTATGTTATAATAAATGACTGACCAGTCAGTCATTTATTATGGCTTCTAATTTAGAGATTAAAAAGCGCCGAATTTTAGAATCCGCTCGGGGTCTCTTAGTCGGCCACGGCCTTCAGAATCTAACCTTGGATGAGGTGGCCAAGAACGCCGGCGTAGCCAAGGGCACTCTTTTTCTCCACTATAAAAGCAAAGAAGAGCTGTTGAGGGCCGCTTATTTAGATTTAGCGTATTCCTTGGAAGCGGCGCTCAAAAATATCGAAGATTCAGACCTTAAGGGACAAACCCTTTTAGAAAAGACCGCCGAGGCCATTCTTTCCTATCTGGATGTCAACAGCGATTTTCTCCTTCAAATCGGCCCGGACCGCTTTTCAGGATGCGGGCCCAAGTCTTGCCGCGAATTGGCTGAAAAAATCTCCGGGGATATGGGGCGCCTTCAAAAGATATTAGTTCGCTGTTCAAAATCTTCCAGTATTGTCATTCGGGATTATCCACGATCAGCTTGTTTTTTCTTTGGGCTTTGCCGGGCTTCTCTTATTTACCGTATTTTTGTTCATAAGGGGGAAAGCCTCAAATCTCGGGCAAAAAGAGTGGTCCATGTTTTCCTCAATGGAGTTGCGATTCGGTGAAAAAAATTTTAGCGCTTTGTTTCTGTTTGATTTTTTCGGGCGTTTACTGCGCCGCCGCTTCAACTTCAACCGTCCATGGCCTCATTGATGACAATGCCATTTTTCCGGCTCGCCCACTGACCATTCAGGAAGCCTATCGTTTGACCTTAAAACGAAGCGAAACCTTGGCGGAGTCTAAAGAAGCGATCAAAAACTCATTGTCTCAGGTAGAGCAGTTGATTTCCGCCTTGATGCCCCATGTCTCGTTCGGGGCGACGCAGTTTTTGCAGGAAAGCCCCAACATCCCAGGACTCTCTTTCATTGACATTACCAATTACCACGCAGAATCTTTCAGCGCATCCCAAGTCATCTTTGACGGTTTTCGAGACTATTTGGCTTACCGGGAAGGGAAATTGGGCGTTAAATCCGCGCGTTTGGGTAAGGCCCGGGCGGAATCTCTCCTTTATCAAGGCGTGGCCCAGGCCTATACGAATTTGCTGATGTTCCAAAGGCAAATTAAAATTCAAAAAGACACAATTGCCACGATGAAGGACCAAGTCGCTTTTCTTAAATATTGGAAGAGAATCGGCCGCGCCCGCGCTTCCGATGTTTTGTCGGCGGCCTCCCAATTGGCGCAATTTAAATCGCAATTGGAGCTGACTCGGGGCCAAGAGGCCGCCAGCCAAGACTTGATGAGATTTTTAACCGGGGATGACGCCCGGTTTATTCCTGAAGATATTCCATTGCCCGTATTAAATGCCGACCGTCAGATTTTTTTGGACCAAGCCAACCAGCGGGAGGACGTGGAAGCGGCCCGCGCCAATTTAGAGGCGGCTAAAGATCAGGTCTCGATTTACCGAAGAAGCCGTTTGCCGGTGGTGACGGCGGGAGGCGATTATTTTCTCAATAACGTTCCTTTTGCCTCTAATACCCATTACGACGGCAATTTTGCCCTCACAATGCCGATTTTTGACGGGGGAATGATTTCTGGTCAAGTTCATCAAGCCAAGGCGGCCGAAAGAAGCGCTGTTCAAGCTCTCTCGTTGGCCGCGAGAACGGCCCGAAACGACGTCAACTCGGCCTATGACTCTTTAATGTGGACCCTTAGGGCGGTTGAGTCCTTGGACAAAACGGTCAAACTTGCGGCCCAAAATGTCGAGGCGGAAAAATCCGATTATAAAAAGGGCTTAGTCACGAATTTAGATGTTTTAACCAGCATCACGACTCTTTTTAACGACCGCCTCGTTGAGAATCAAAATCGGGAACAAGCGATTTATTCCCAGGCGCAGTTAGACGTCGCTGTCGGCGGGCCTAAAGACAAAAAAGAAGAACTAAAGTCCGCGATGGAAGACGGTTCGTCCAAGGAAATCCAATGACCATTTCCGATTATTCGATTAAAAACCCCGTTTTTGCCTGGTGTTTGATGGCGGCTCTTATCGTTTTTGGAATCATCGGATTTTCCCGCATGGGCGTTAGCCAGATGCCGGACGTGGATTTTCCAGTTTTAACCGTCACCGCGACCTGGGAAGGAACCGATCCGATGACGATGGAGTCCGCGGTGACCGACGTTTTAGAAAACCAGTTCATGACGATCCCGGGTTTGGAACTCGTCCAATCTTCAACTCAGGAAGGACAATCAAACATCACTCTTCAGTTTACTTTGAACACTGATATCAATGGGGCGATGGTGCAGGTTCAAAACGCGATTTCAGCCGCCCAGAGATATCTTCCTCCGATCGGGGAAGGCGGCATGGATCCTCCAGTTATCGCCCAATTTAACGCCAACAGCCAGCCGATTTTGTGGACGGCTTTGATGGAACCCTCGGCCAAGGATGTGGATTTCTATTCCACTTATAAAGCCGGGCCCGTTTTGAGACCCTTGATGCTGACCCTGCGCGATCACTACCAAGACTACATTACTTCCTTGCCCGGAGTCGGCAGCGTGTTTTTGGGCGGCTATATTTTGCCGGTGATGCGGCTTTGGATTCACACCGATAAATTGCGGAAAATAGAAATGACGCCGATGGACGTCATGGATGCTGTTAATAAAGAGCACATGCTGGCCCCATCCGGTTATATGGACAACGGCCCCATTGAAACGAACGTTCGCGCAATTACCGAGGCCGATACTGTTCCCATGATGAAAAATTTGGTGATGCCGACCCGAAATGGGGTTCCGGTTTGGCGTCCGCTCAAGCTGAAAGATGTCGCGGACGTGGAAGAAGGGACCGACGATATTCGCCGCATTTCGCGCATGGACGGAATTCCCTCGGTCGGAGTCGGCGTTCTTAAAACCCCGGGGGCTAACGCCGTCGCGGTCGGTCACGAGGTGAAAGCGAAAGTCAGGGAGTTGTCCAAGCGTCTTCCTAACGGCATCACTGTTAAGATTGTGACGGACACAACCATCTTCATCGAACAAGCCGTCCATCAGCTTCTTAGGACTTTGACGGAATCCTGCGTGACGACTTCGATTGTCTGTTTGGTTTTTTTGGCGAGTTTCGCCTCCGCGTTCAATATTTTGCTGGCGATTCCAACTGCGCTTTTGGGCGCCTTCATCGTCCTTTATTTCATGGGATTTACCATCAACAGCTTTACGATGTTGGCATTATCGCTATCGGTTGGAATTGTGGTGGATGATGCGATCATGGTCCTTGAAAATATCGTCCGTTATGTGGATGGCGGTATGGGCCGGGTTCAAGCCTCGATTGTGGGCGCACGGGAAATCACCGGCGCCGCCGTTGCGGCGTCCTTGGCCATTTTTGCGGTGTTTGTGCCGGTTGTTTTCATGCAGGGAATTGTTGGGCGTTTCTTTTATCAATTCGGAGTGACGATGTCGGTCGCGGTCCTGTTTTCCCTCTTAGAAGCCTTAACCTTGACTCCGATGCGCTGCTCGCAGTTTCTTTCTCCCAAATCCAAGGATTCGAAATTAGACCAAGCGCTTGAGACGGCGGTTGATTATTTAAGAGATGGTTACCGTCGTTCTCTTAAAAGGACTTTGGAACATCCCTATTGGATGATTGCGCTGGCCTGGATCATTTTCGGACTTTCCTTTATCGCGCTTAAAAAAGTGCGTAAGGAATTCATTCCGCCTCAGGATCAAAGCCGCTTCATGGTTCAAATTCAAACCCCGATCGGGTCTTCGATGGAGTTCACAGACAAAGTCATTAGAAAAGTTGAACATTTCCTTAAGCATCGGCCGGAGATCAAGGACTATTATGCGGCGATTGGCGGTTTCCAAGGGGGGCTTGTCAACCAAGCGATGATGTTTATTACGATGAAAGACCCGCCGGTTCGGCTCACGGCTCCTCCGTTTAAGAAAGTTCCCACGCAACAGCAGTTTCAGCCGTTTTTGCGGCAGTTTATCCAAAAATTGCCGGGGGTGTGGACCGTTTCAGTTCTTGATTTGTCCTTGACCGGGTTTTCCGCTCAGCGCGGTTATCCAATTGAGTTTGCCGTTCAAGGTCCGGATTGGGATCAAATCGCTTCTTTGTCGGACCGGTTGATGGATAAAATGAAGGCTTCAGGTCTTATGACGAGCGTGACCAGCGATTATGAGCCTGGCATGCCGGAGATTCGCGTTGTTCCCGACCGCGCGAAAGCGGCTGCTCACGGGGTCAATGTCGCCGATATTGCGCAGACCCTCAACGCCGCGGTCGGAGGTCTTCGCTTCGCCAAATATACCGATGCCGAGGGGCATCGCGACGATATTCAGATTAAACTTGTGGACCAGGACAATGACGTTCCCGCCGATATCGGCAAGCTTTGGATTCGCAATAATCAAGGTGAAATCGTCCCGCTTAAAAAAGTAGTGGACATCATCAAGGATAAAACGCTTTTGCAAGTCACTCGCTACAATCGCGAGCGCGCGGTGACGGTTTTCGCCAATATCAAGCAGGGAAAATCCGCGGCGGACGCGATTGACTTCATCAAGAATACGGCTAAAACGATGTTGCCGCCGGGATACCACATCATGCTTTCCGGAAACATGAAGGCCTTCAAGGAATCTTTCCAGAGTTTGATTATCGCCTTGATATTGGGTCTTTTTGCCGCCTATATGATTTTAGGAACTCAATTTAGGAGCTTCATTCATCCCATGGTCATCATGATTAGTCTTCCTTCAGCGGTGGCGGGGTCCTTTTTCGCGATGAGAATCGCCGGAGTTTCCTTAAACATCTACAGTTTGATAGGACTAATCCTAGTGATGGGGATCGTCAAGAAAAATACCATCTTGATCGTGGATTTTACCAATCAGCGCCGCCGACAGGGAAAAAGCGTAGTGGACGCATTGTTAGACGCGGGTCCGGTCCGGTTGCGCCCGATTTTAATGACGTCCTTGGCGACCTTGGCAGGCGCCGCGCCCGCCGTTTTTGCCTCCGGCGCGGGGGAAGAGACGATTCGTCCGATGGGAGTCGTGGTCTTTGGCGGCGTTTTACTTTCGACTTTAATGAGCCTCTATGTGTGTCCGGCTTGGTATATGGTCCTTTCCCGTTTTGAAAGTCATAAGCATGATGATGAACTTAAGGACGCGATGCGGCTTTTAGGGGAAACCAAAGAGGAAAAGGCGGTCGTCTGATGAGGAAATTGATTTTACCGGCGATTATTTTTATTTTTTCTTTACCCGCCTTGCGCGCTGAGGAATCTTCCCCGCTTTCCTTGTCGATTAAAGACGCGATTTCGCTGGCGATTAAAAATAATTTAACGATTAAGCTCTCAAAAGCCGCTACTCGGCAGTCTCGCAGCATGATTTTGCAAAGCGCTTCCGCCCTCTTGCCTCAGGTTATGGGGACGATGTCGGAAAATAGAACCTACAAACTCAACCTAGCGGCTTTAGGCTTCCAGCCGGGTTTGGCTCCGGGATTCCCGAATGCCTTGGGTCCGTTCAATGTTTTTGACGCAAGACTGCATTTGGTGGACAATATTCTCAATTTAAGCGCGACTCAAAGCTTAAGAGCCGCCCATGCCCAAAACAAGATGGCGCTTTTTGGAGAAAATTTGGCCGCCGAGCAAGTCGCCGCCGCCGCTTCTCTAGCTTATATTGAGAATTTGCGCGCTCAAAAAGAAATTCTATCTTCTGAAGCGGATGAAGAATTGGCTGTTGAGCTCTTAAAATTGGCGGCGGATAAGGTCAATGCGGGAACGGCCGACCCCATCGATCTTGCGCGAGCCAAAACCAGCCGCTCGGAAGCGCATTTGAGGGTCATCACCGCGAATCTGTCCGCCCAAAAAGCGGACATGAATCTCAAGCATATCATCGGCGTTCCTTTGGGGCGCTCTTTGGTTTTGAGCGATAGCCTCAAAGCCGTCTTGGGGCGTTCGTTGGGGCTTAATCAATCCTTAAAAACAGCTTTCTCTAAACGGCTTGAAATTAAAATAGAGAAAGAAAGCGTCGAGGGCGCTGAGTTGACTTTAAGCGCCGCCCACTTGGCCCGGGTGCCTGTTGTCTCTATCAGCGGGGATTATGGGTTGAGCGGTATTACGCCCACTAAAGACGATATCCAGACCGGCAATTTAGGCGCGGGCCTCAGCTGGCGGTTTTTTACGGGAGGACAGATTCGCAGCCAAGCCGAAGAGGCTTTATCTCAAATCGAAAAAGCGAAAGCTCAGTTAGAGGATACCCGCGTTCAAGTTGAACAAGATGTTCGGACTTCCATTTTGGAGCTCAACGCCGCAGAAGAAGAAATTCAAACCAGTTCCCAAACCCTCGCACTGGCGGGTTTGGAGTTGGGGCTTGCGGAAAGCCGCTTTAAAGCGGGGGTTGGGGATAATCAAGAATTGGTTCGCGCTCAAGATGAAATGGCCAATGCTCGCAATTCCGTCGTCGTGGCCTTGGCTTCGGACAATGACTCTTGGGTTAATTTGTTTTTAGCCTTAGGGCGCGCGGAAAATTTTGACTTTAAAAAAATTTTAGGGAGTGAACATGGAAACAACTAAAGAAAACACGCAAGGAGTTGCGCCGAGCGCTTCCGCTCATTTTAAGAGCAAAATAGGGGAAAGCCGTCATCAAAAAAGACTGTTTTTGGTCGCCGCCATTTTGGGTGGGACGGTCGCTGTTTTCGGGCTCTGGTATTACGTTTATTGGACCTATCATCAAGACACTGATGACGCGTTCATTGACGGCCATATTTATATGGTCAGCCCGAGCGTTCCCGGCCCCGTCATTAAAATCTATGTTGACGACAATCAGTTCGTTAAGAAGGGAGATCCCTTAGTTGATATAGATTCGCGCGAATATGAAGTGCGGCTCAATCAGGCTCAGGCAGAGGTCGCCGCATCCTCCGCTTCGGCGCATCAGACGGAATTAGATTTGGCCCGCTACGGCAAGCTTTATCATGAAAACCAAATCTCTCAGCAGACCTATGATCACGCCCGATCAGCGGTGGCAGTGGCCAAGGCCCAGCTTAGATTAGACTTGAAAAAGGAGGCCGCCGCCGCTCTTAATCTTTCCTACACAAAAATCGTTTCTCCATCCGATGGTTATGTGACTAAGAAAGTGGTGGAACTCCAAGATTATGAAGATGCGGGGCAAACCATGATGGCCATCGTCAATCCCGATGTGTGGGTGATCGCGAACTTTAAGGAAACGGAACTGAGGGGAATGAAGAAAGGGGATCAGGTTGAGGTGACGGTTGACGCCTATCCCGGCCGGACCTTTAAGGCGCATATCGATTCCATCCAGGCCGGCAGCGGCGCGCGGTTCAGCCTATTCCCGCCGGAAAACGCCACCGGAAATTACGTTAAGGTGGTCCAAAGAATTCCGGTCAAAATTGTTTTTGATGGACCGGTCTCCTCTCGTTCTTTCCTAGCGCCGGGAATGTCGGCGGTTCCGATTGTTAAGTTCTAATTTGAAATGAGCCCCGCTCAACCTTGGAAGCCAAGGCATAATCCTTGGCTGATTGCGCTATCGGTTCTGTTAGCCACCTTCATGGAAGTGCTCGATACTTCCATCGCTAATGTCGCCTTACCCCATATCGCTGGCAGCCTTTCCGCCTCGGTCTCCGAGGCCACCTGGGTTCTGACGAGTTATTTGGTCGCTAACGCCATCATTTTGTCCGCGACCGGATGGTTGAGCAGTTATTTTGGCCGGAAAAACTATCTAGCTTTTTCAGTTATTTTATTTGTCATCTCCTCCGCCCTTTGCGGCATGGCCCACAGCCTTGGCCAAATTGTCGTTGCGCGGGTGCTGCAAGGAATTGGGGGTGGAGGCCTACAACCCCTTTCGCAAGCCATTTTGCTTGAAAGTTTCTCGCCGGAAGAAAGAGGCCCGGCCATGGCCGCTTACGGTATGGGAATTGTCGTCGCCCCCATTCTGGGCCCCACCTTGGGTGGTTGGTTGACCGACAGCTATTCTTGGAGATGGATTTTTTACATCAATATTCCCATTGGAATTATAGGTCTCATTATGCAGGATATTTTTGTTGAAGATCCTCCTTACATTAAGGCGGCGAAGGCCCCTAAAATCGACTATATCGGCTTTGGATTCTTGGCAATCGGGGTCGGCCTCTTGCAAATTATTCTGGACAAAGGCCAGGAGGTGGATTGGTTTTCCGCCCGTTGGATTCGTTATAGTTTTGTTATTGCGGCCGTCTCCTTAATTCTTTTTGTTTGGCATGAATTGCGGGAAAAGCATCCGATCGTCAATCTGCGGGTTCTTAAAGATAGAAATTTTGCCGTTGCGACTTTTTTGGTGGCTATTTTAGGCGCGATTCTCTACGGCAGCACGGCGACGATTCCAATCATGCTTCAGGGTTTGATGGGGTATACCGCTCTGATTAGCGGGTTGGTCATGACTCCGCGCGGCATTGGGTCTTTACTCTCGATGATTATCGTCGGTAGAATTGTTAAAAAAGTGGACAGCCGTCTTTTGATTATCATGGGTTTTGGCGTGATCGCGTGGACGTCTATGCTTCTTAGCCGCCTTAATTTGGATATCGCTCCATCCAATATCCAGATTCCTCTCATTCTCAACGGTTTTGCCAACGGGTTCATTTTCGTTCCGCTAACAGTGGTTGGATACGCGACTTTAAAGCAGGAAGCCATCTTCCAAGCGACCGGCATCTATAATCTGATGCGCAATATTGGAGCCTCAATCGGTATTTCGGCCTTGATTGCGATGCAGGACCGCTCGGCCGAGACCCATCAGGTTTACCTTTCCGCCCATCTGTATTCTTGGAACCCCAATTATCAGAATTTTGTTCAAACGCTCGTCCATTCCATGGGTGGAAATCATGCGGCGGCCTTGGCGGCCGCTCGCGGGATCGTCTATCATCTTTTGATCCAGCAGGCGACTCTCCTTTCTTTTATGGACGTTTTCCGTTGGATGGCCGAGGCCGCCGTGTTGTGTATCTTGGCCGTTTTCTTGTTTAAGAAAGCCGCTCCGCCTACTCATATCGAGTTAGTCGAATAAGCGCTTAAGCCGTCGCCAACTACAAAAAGTTGTCGTTGTTAAGCTGCAATGCCGATAGTGCGCGGTAGGCCTTCTATTTAGCTCAGCTACACCAAAAGGTCTTCTTTTTCCGAGCGAAATCTCGAAAAGAGCCTAGGCCCTTTGCCGCGGCTTTCCTAGGCCTTTTGGCCCAGGTCTAGGTCGCGGTTTCCTGTTAGGATATGTCAATGCCAAAGAAAGCCGATAAGATATTTCAGGAGCGGACAAGAATGAAAAAAATAATTTTTTTCAAGAAGTCTATGGTCATGAGCTTGGCCGCGGCGCTTTTTCTTGAGGCTTTTAGTTTTCCGGCTTATGCGGCATTGGGGGAATTCGCGACTCCTCAAGAAGAACCTGTTTCCTCAATTAGAATAGCCGCCCCGATTTACTTGGATGGCGGGGCAGCCCTGGGCGCATCGAATGTGGAACCAAATTTTGGGGCGGATATGAAACTTCCGGATATCCAAAATATTCCCCTTCGCGATTCTCTTGAGCCGGAGACCGCGATAGGCAAAGGCGATCTCTTCCAATCACAACGGGCAACGCCGAAAATAGAAAATCCTCTTGCTTCGCCGCTTTCCCCCGACCCCGCTAAATCTAAAAAATTACTTTCTCCTTCTCGCATAGGCAAGATTATGGAGAGAAAAGCCCGGAATGATCGCGTGGAATTTACGGGGGAGAGTTTTGACGGGGTTTCTGAAAAAGGCTCAGCCATGACCGATTTGACCTCTTCAGAAGAGCGCGCGGATCCGGCGCTCCCAATGAATTCCAGCGCCGCGGGAGCGAGGACCTTTTATCGCAAGAGAGATATCTCTGCCGCGCGTTTTGGAGAAGCTGAGCGGCAGGCCCTGATCAAGAAAGCCAGGACTCTCAAAGAGATGGTGGACCAAAAGATTATCGGGCAAGACCGCGCCACCACGATGATTCAAGATCGTCTCGTGCAGTATTTTGAAGGTTTCGGCACGCGCGCTAAAGACCCGATCGCCGCGCATCTGATTGGCCTACCCGGCATTGGAAAGACGGCCATGCTTGACGCCATCGCAAAGTTGGGGTTCAATGTGGAGAGAATTGATGTCCAAAAATATGTCAAAGGCGGGAATAATTCAGGGAACTCCGATTATGCCAGGGACCTTTCTAATATCGCGGAACGAAATAAAGACAAGCCCTACATTCTCTTGGTTGACGAATTGGACAAGCTCCCTGAAATTGTGAACGGGCAAGAGGAGACAATCCCATTTATTGGGGCTCTCAACCAGATATTGACCGATGGATTCATCTCCGTTTCCTCTTCCCTTTCCCTTCGCCCTGATTTCTCCAATGCCATGATCGTGACCACGATGAATTTTAACCCAAAGGAAATAGAGAGCTTTTCCGCCGAAGCGCTCGCAACCGCCAAGAAATACTACGACTTCACAATTGATGATTTCGCCGCGTTTGACTCTTGGATCCAAAAGGATTCCTCGGCGCGATACAAGCTGCTCATGGACCTGTTCCGTTCCAATACGGTGAGCCGTTTGGCTCCGAACATGGTCATCATGAAGCCGCTTTTGGCCGATGATTACGTCAAAATCGTGAAGCTGACCGTTGACTCTTCCATCGCGGCGGCGACGCAAGGTTCTAGCGCCAAGAAACGAGTCGCGGTTGTTTATACCCAGGCATTCCTGGATTTTTTGTATCGGCAGACCGTTTTCGCTCCCTCCGGAGCCCGGGAAACTATCGCCAAGGCCAACGCTTTGACTGAGCAGCTAATCACCTTTGGGGTTAAAGCGACCGTGAAGGGGGACGAGTCGCTTGATCGTCCGCGTCTCATCTCGCTGGATTTTAATTCCGCAACCGGATTAGCGGAGGTGAGAGTGACTCCGCAAGTGTCGCGTTGGGGCCGGCTTGAGGGAAAGCCATCTTTTAAGATAGACGTGGCGTATGATCCGTCCGCCAGGCTTTTCACTCAACCTATTGATATTGCCATGAATCCTCCCGCTGAAAAAAGACAAGCGGCTGTTCGTGAAAAACTTCTGAAAAAAGAAATTTTTGCGGCTCGTTTTCCCAAGAATAGAAAATTAACGTTGGGGCTCTCTGACAAGATCAATGAGAGTCTGATTGGACAAGAAGACCAATCCAAGCTTGTTGAAAAAGAGTTCAACTCCTATCTGAATCGGCCGGGTCCCGTGGCGAACCAGCCGCCATTTCTGGTCTTTGCCGGATTTCCAGGAATTGGGAAATCGGAGCTTGCCAATCTGACTGCAAAACATCTTGATTTACCCCTAGTTCGCGTCAATATGCAGGCTTATTCCTCGGACTCTCAGCAGACTGTCTCTCAATTTGGCCGGTCTTTATCCAATGCCATTACGCAGGCTAGACAAAATGCGAAGAATGGCAAGTTCATCATTCTCTTTGAGGAGCTTGACAAGGTTTTTGAAATCGATGCTGAGGGGAAACTCGTCAATCGTCCAATCATGGCGATCATCAAGGATTTGCTACAAGATGGGGTAGTGTCCATTCCCAGCGATCAACCTTTCTCTTCTAATGACAATGTTGTTGATGTGCGTGGTGCCTACAACATCATCACAATGAATTTCGCTGGAGACCGATTCAGGTTTGAAGCGGACCCGAGGCTGACCACAATCGAAGACACTCGGCGGGCCGCGCAGACGTTGGCCATGCGTCCTGCGGCGCTTAAGAAAACCTTGGGCTCGATGTTTTTACCCGAGACTGTCAGTCGTCTCATGCCCCGGTTCCATATCATGATGCCGCTGAATGAATCCAACTATAAAAAACTCATCAATATCCAGGCCGCGAGGGTTGTCCAGAGCCGCCTCACGGATCCCAAGACCGGACGGAATAAGAGCCTTCTCACCGTTGAGATGACGTCCGCCTACCGGAAGTATCTCTTTGGAGAAACGGTAATTCCCTCTGAAGGAGCGCGGAACACCGTCGTGGCCGCGCAGAATCGAATTTCTTCCCATTTAGAGGAAGCCCTTTCCAAAATTCCAAAATCCTCGGGCATAGCCACGCAACCTGCGTCCATTCTCTTGGATTTTAGGCCCGCAAAAAGTTTGGTTGTGGCTTCTCTCATTCCCCATCAGGGGTCCAAGGCGATGCCGCGGACGCTTTATAAAAGAGAAGTTGCGCTTTCTTTCCCGCCGCTGGCCATTAAGGGAAGGATGCCTGTTGGGAGAGTCAAAACCGCGGCTCACGAGTTTGGCCACGCCTATACTGCCGTTAGTCTTGGTCTTCGCTTTGAATATGCCACCGCAGTGCCTCCCAAACCCGGAGTCGGCGGCTACGTGAAGTACAACACAAGCGGCGCGCAAACCGCTCGGACTATGATTGCTCGACTCTATTCCGCGCTTGGCTCGCGCGCGATGGAGCGCATTTTCATGAGCAAGGACCCGCTCAGTCCGCTATCTGTTTTGGATATCACGCCCGGCCCCTCTGGCGATATCCTGAGCGCTACGCAAACGCTATGGAATATTCTTTTTGAGCTTGGATTTGATCCTGGAGGGGGAACCCTTGACAGACTGGGAATTAACGGCCCTTCTCGCTACGCGGCTTTTGCGGATATTCCTCCGGAGACCGTTGATAAATTAGGGAAAATATTGCGCCGTATGGAAAATGCTCTCGTGGCCAATCTTCTAAACGCGCATGATCAAAGCTGGTATCAGGACAAGATCGGCAAATTTGCCAGGGACGGGGGTTTGACCGAATCTCAGTTTTATGACCTGATCGGATATCCGTATCCCGGCCATAACGCCGTTTTTCTAGGGGAAAAATCGCGAATTGCCGAAATATTCGCGGATCAAGTTGAGAAACCCCTGCCGGAAGTGGCCAAGGCCGCGGCCTTCAAGCAAGGTCGTTTGCGCGCCACCGCGCTCCAAAATATGGATTCCGCGATCGCTGAATTTTCAGCCATCGTTAAAACGGAGCTGCATTCGGATCCAGCGAAGAAATAATATGGGATTATCCCTTTTTTCCTAGGCCTTTTGGCCCTAGCGGAGAAGCGCCAATTCATTTAAACCAGTGGAGTGATTCCAACGCTTCTTTACATTTGGCTTTATTGCTTCGTTGCGGCGTCCTTATCGCCGTCATTCCGGCTTAAGGATTGTGACCAAGGCATAAGCCGAGGAAATGCCGTTTCCAAATTCCGAAGGAAAACGGCCCGGAGTGACGAGTTGTTATGAGAATCAATTCTTGGGCCGGCGTTGATTTTTTTACTTTTTAAACCGGTTCTAGCCGAGGATGTGGGCTGGCCGGTCTTTTTAAATCATCCCGCCGGCGAGCAATCAAGCCCCTCGTCCGCCTTGGGGCGCAATTTCATTGTTTACGACAGCGGCCAAAGCCTTGCCATTTCACACTCGTGGAGTTCTGTTTTGGTCAATGGAAGCGGAGCTTGCCCGGGCTTATTTTTTAATTTAAACGATCGGATGGGAAAGGGCATTGGTTTCCTTGGAGGGCCGCTTCCATCCATGTTCTCCCCGGAGGGCGCTTTTGGGCCAAGGCTTCCCTCGGAGAAGGCCCCGGGTCATTGCGCTTGCGCATTCTGTCGGATAAACTCAAGAATCCGTCTTCTCTTTTTCTCATCGGAGCGGCGGTCTTTAACGGTTCCACGGAACAGCATTTAAGCGCATCTCCTTCAAACGGCTTTTATAAAGAAGTCTCATTGCTCAAGCGCTCGGTTTAGCCAAAGCCCGTTATTTATCCTCGCTATATCACGATTCATCATACCGCGGGGATTCAAACCTATTCCCTAAGTTTAACTTTGAAGGAAGTGCGGTTTATCCAAGATTTTTAGATGAACGGACGGGGTTGGTGGGATATTGGATATCAATTTTTTAATTGACGCGGGCGGACACATCATTGAGGGGCGACCCGAGAATGTCGAAGGATCTCATACTGAAGGCTTTAACAAAAACAATGTCGGTATCGCGCTCATGGGAAATTATAATCCTCCGGTTGACAATCGCTTGACCGATACCCAAATGAAAGCCCTGGTCTCTTTGGTGCGTTATCTTTCGTCGCGGTATGGAATTTCTCCATCCCATATCAAGGGCCATCGGGATTATGATCAGACCGCTTGTCCCGGAGATGAGGTTTACGCCCTTTTGCCGCAAATTCGAGACCTAGATTCCTGGCGCGCGCCTCTGCAATTTTCCAGTCAGACTTCCGCGCTTTTTTCCCGCCTCAAACAGCCGGTTATTTGGGACCTTCGCTGAATCCTTTTTCCCATTTTCACATCTAATAAACACGGAGGCCTTGCGGCATTCATGGAACAGAGAAATAAACTAAGGGGCGCGAAAGGAAGAACTTCTTTCGAGCTTGTTTTTTTAGGCGGACTGGGAGTTTTGATTTTATTGGGGAATATCGGAGCCTTTGCCGGGGAAGCGGAAGTTTGGGACTTGTCCACCGTGGTGGATGCGGTTTTAAAAGCTAGTCCCGAGCTTCAAGGCGCGGATGCCCGAATCGCGGCGGCCAAGGGTTCAGAAAATGAAGCAAAAGCGCAAGATCTTCCCAGTCTCAGCGCTATGAGTTTAATGACAAGGGGAAATGATCCCGTCTACGCATTTGGTTCTCTTTTAAACCAGCGCAATTTTACCGCGCAAGACTTCAACATCGGTTCTCTCAATTATCCGGGTTATATTAATAATATCGACACCGCCCTTCAGTTGAGCGTTCCGGTCTTTAGCGGATTTCAAGTCCAAAGCATGAAACGGGCCGGGAAATTAGGCCTCAAGCTCAGTCAAAGGCAAAAAGAGGCTTTGGCCCAGAATCTGCGCTTTGAAGCGGTTGATGCCTATCTTCAAATTCTTCTTGAGCGCCAGATGTTGGAAGAATTATCTCTTCGCGTTAAATCATCGGAAAAAAAGATTTCCGATTCCAAAAGCCTTAAAGATAAGGGCTTAATTCTAGGATCTGATTTCTACGCGGCGGAAGCAATCGAAGGCGGCCTTCAAGCCCGCTTGATTCAATCCCAAAAAATGCTTGAGGAAGCTCGCTGGCAGTTAATGAACTTGATGGCGACCGAGAATGAGAATTGGGATTTGAAAGGAGAGCTTTCTCCTACGGTTTATATCGTTGAAAACCGGGCCCAACTATTTGAAGAAGCCTTGGCCCACCGCCCGGAGCTCCAAGGAGCCCGCTTAGGAAAATCGATCGCGGAGGTTTTGCATCAGAAAGAAAAAATGAGTTTGCTTCCTCAAATTCAAGCTTTTGCGACTTTAGACAGCAATACCAGCGGCGCTGGGGCCTTGGCCTCGGATAAGATGATGGGGCTCGCCGCTCAAATACCGATTGCCGATCCTTCTTATTTCGCCCGGAAATCGGTGGCCTTGGCAAAAGTTCAGGAGGCTTCATCCCAAGAAAAAAGTCTTGAGAGAAAAATCCATTCTGAAGTCATCGAGACCTTAGAGGGTTATCAAGGCTCGGCATTGGCTTTGCCGATTTTGGCTCAAACCCTTAAACGCGCTCAAAAGGCTTTGGCGCTTGTCGGGCCCCTGTATCGAGAGGGGCGGCAGAGTATTGTTGAAGCTCTGCGGGCGGAGGAGGGGGAAACGGCGGCCCAAAAAGCCTTGCTTCAAGACTCCTTTGGAATCCACTTAGGGTATGCCCGCATCCTTCTTTCAGTGGGAGATCTCAACGCGGAGGGAATTAAAAAAATCGCGTGGCGCTTGGAGACGGAAAAGAAATGAAATACGAATCGGAAAATCTTGGTCTTGCCGGAAAAATTGCGCGGGCCTTCATTCAATCGAAACTGACGGTCTTGGTCATCTTCACCTCGTTGTTGTTGGGGGCGTTGGCGGTGTTTAAACTTCCGCGGGAAGAAGATCCTCAAATTAAGGTTCCCGTTTTTGATATCTTCGTTCCGTTTCCCGGGGCCAGCCCGCGGGAAGTCGAGGAGCGAATCATTAATGTGGGTGAGAGAAAATTGTGGGAAATCCCGGGCGTTGAATATATTTATTCGACCGCCGAGCCCAATGAGGCCATGTTTATCGTGCGATTTAAGGTTGGAACGCCTTTTGAAAAAGCGATGACTCTAATTTACACGAAGACTTTCTCTAACGAAAATCTTTTGCCGCCGGGCGCGGGAAAGCCGATCATTAAGCCTCGTTCGATTGATGATGTTCCGATTCTCGTTTTGACCCTGTGGGGAAAGAATTTAGACGGTTATGCCCTTCGCCGCGCCGCTGCCGCTTTACAGCGTGAATTTAGCTCTATTACAGATGTTTCTCAAATTAAAATCATCGGCGGCGAGCGTCGGCGCTTGGCCGTTCATTTTGACGTTGAGACCTTGAAAAGGCACCGGCTGACGCCTCTTGATTTAGCGGGCGTCATCAAGGGCTCAAACCTTCGCATTCCGGCTGGACATTATGACGGAACAAACGAAGACACCGCTGTCGACGCGGATTCCCTGATTCGTTCTTCGTCTGATCTTAGCCGTATTGTCGTTGGCGTCTCCGGCGGAAGACCGATTTTGTTAGGAGAGGTGTCTAAAATTTCCGATGGGCCCGCCCATCCGGAAAAAGAACTTCTCTTTTCTCCCAAAACGGGAAATGGGAATGCCGTCTATCCTGCGGTGACGCTTGCCATTTCTAAAAGGAAAGGCGCGAATGCGACGATTGTCGCTGAAAAAGTTCTATCGCGGCTTCAAAACGTTCGCAAAAGTCTTCTCCCTGAGGGAACCCAGGTCACGGTAATGAGAGATTATGGCAGGACGGCCAAGGAAAAGTCCAATGAGCTTCTCTTTCACATGGCTTTGGCCACGATCGCAGTCACTCTTTTAATTGCCTTAACGTTGGGAATTCGGGAAGCTCTGGTCATTTTGATCGCGATCCCGGTCACCCTCTCACTAACCCTTCTTGTTTATTTCTTGGCGGGATATACGCTTAACCGCATCACTCTTTTCGCCCTTATTTTTTCAATTGGAATCTTGGTTGACGACGCGATTGTCGTCATCGAGAACATTCACCGGCACTATCAGTTGAGAGACGGCCGCTCAATTTGGCGTTTGTCAGTCGACGCAACCGATGAAGTGGGAAACCCGACCTTGCTGGCCACGTGGGCGGTCATCGCGGCGGTATTGCCGATGGCTTTTGTGCGGGGAATGATGGGCCCTTATATGCGTCCGATTCCGGTTGGGGCGTCTTTCGCGATGCTTTTCTCAATCGCGATTGCCTTCATCGTTTCTCCTTGGGCTTTTTCCCATATTTTAGAGCTATGGAAGCCTGGCGAGGAAGAATACGCCGTTTCCCAATCGCCGATTGACCGAATCTACCGGAATACGATGGGCTGGATTTTAAAGAAGGGTATTAATACCGCTGGGTTTTTGATTTTTGTCGGAGCGCTTCTTTTGGGAGCGGTGTTTTTGATTGCGTCAAAATCAGTCATCGTCAAGATGCTTCCGTTCGACAATAAAGATGAGTTTGAGATTATCCTTAATATGCCGGAGGGGAGCTCACTTGATTTGACAAAAAAGGCCGCTCTTCAAATGTCCGGCGCTTTGCGGACGATTCCGGATGTCAAAGATGTCGCCGATTATATCGGAATGGCCGCGCCATATAATTTCAATGGGCTTGTCCGGCATTATTTTTTAAGACAGTCTCCGGACGGGGCGGATATCTCGGTTCTGTTGACCCATTTTAAGGACCGAAAAAAAACTAGCCATCAGATCGCGGGCGAAGCTCGCAATCTCTTGGCGCCCATCGCCGCTCGTTATCAAGCGCGTTATCAGGTCGCGGAAGTTCCTCCGGGTCCGCCGGTTTTGTCGACACTGGTCTTTGAGTTTTATGGTCCCAATGCCAAAAAGCGAGATGATTTTGCCCGCAAGATAGAAGAAATTCTCAAAAAGACCGATGGAATCGTCGATGTCGACAGCTATTTCCCGGTTCGAGACCAAAAACTGAGTCGGCTTCTGATTCGCCGCCAAAAAGCGACTTTAAACGGAATCGCCCCCGCTGAAGTCGCGCGTCTGGCGCGAATGGCGCTTCACGGAGAAACCTTGGGGCTGGCCCATATTCTGAATGAGAAAGAGCCCGTTAAGATTCGGATTCGATTGGCTCCCACTCAAAGGAAAGATGGGCATTCCCTGTTTAAAATTCCAATCTTGTCCCGCAACGGCACGGTGATTTCTCTTGGGAAACTGGTCAGCCCTGTTTCCACGCAGGTGAATGAGCCGATTTATCATAAAAATCTTCGCAATGTGAGCTATGTGATCGCCGATGTCGCAGGCGGGGAAGAAAGCCCGATCTACGCAATCTTAAAACTGGAAAAACCGGTTCAAGAAGCGGCCAAAGAAATGGGAATCCCCCTTGAGGAGTATTACGCGTCTCTTCCTCCCGACTCTCGCCATTACGCGCTTAAATGGGATGGAGAGTGGCAGATTACTTATGAGGTTTTCCGTGATCTGGGGTTGGCCTTTGCCCTAGTGCTGGTCCTCATTTATATTCTGGTCGTGGGCTGGTTTGAGTCTTTCTTAGCGCCTTTGATTATCATGACTCCGATTCCCTTGAGCTTGATCGGTATTATTCCTGCCCATTGGCTGATGCACGCCTTTTTTACCGCGACTTCCGTCATCGGCTTTATCGCCGGAGCGGGAATCGTGGTCAGAAACTCGATTATATTAGTTGATTTTATCGAGTTGAGAATGCGGCAGGGAATGCCGTTAAAAGAGGCGGTTATTGACGC
>JAJZCM010000017.1:34213-35632 GCA_021846045.1 bacterium
GCCCAAGCGGCTAAAACGGCTAGGCCCCCCACGAAAAACCAATAGGGGCAAGGATGCCAGGTTGAAAAGAATTGAAGTCCCAGCCCGCCGATTAAAGGGCTTAGGGCGTATCCGACTTGATGGAAAAATCCCATTGCGCCCAACGCGCGCCCTCTCTCCTGGGGAGAGCTAAGGTTGGAGGCGAGGGCCGATAGGGAAGGGGCGATTGCCATTTCTCCCAAGGTAATGATGGCGACCGCAATCTCCAGGGATTTAAACCCAAAAGCCCAGGCTAAAGAGGCGTATCCTGCGGCATAGACCAAGGCTCCCCAGCCCAGAATGCGCGGCAGGCGGTAGCATCTCAGCGCATGGATCAGCCACACTTGGAAAATAACAACCATGCCGCCGTTGAGCGAGAAAAGAAGCCCGATTCCCTTGGGCGAAATCCCCAAGGTTTCCGAGGCATAGAGGGAAAGCGGAACGACGATATGCCCCATCACCGCGCCAATGAGAAAGGTTCCGAGAAAGAAATAGTAAAACTTTTCATGGCGTAAAATGGAGAGCGTCGAGGCGAAAACTTTGTGATGAACCTTTTCTCCCTTGAGAATCAAGGGATGGCTCTCCCGAAGGAAAAAAAGGACCCCAAGGGCGCATAAAAAATAAACGGCGGCGGTTCCTAAAAAGAGCAGGGCATATCCCTTCCCCACGGCCAGCCCCGCGATCGCCGGTCCCACGGCCCAGCCTAGATTGGCGGTGGTTCTCATCGCGCTATAGGCTTTGACGCGCAAGTGTTCTTCAAAATGATCGGAGACCCAAGCCAAGAGAGTTGAATTAAAACTCCCAGCCGCGAGAGCGCCGATAAAATCAATAGAGACAATTATGGGAAACGCCGCTTTGAACGCAATGGCAAGCCCGATTGAAAACACGCAAAGCGTTCTTGTGACGATGCCCCAACTCAAAAGCGGGCGACGTCCGAATTTGTCGGAAAAAGACCCTCCCAGGAGGCGTCCGGCCGCGGCAAGAAAGAGGCTGGCCGTCAGAAAAATTCCCACGATCCAAAAGGGGATATGGCGCTCTTTTCTAAGGTAAATGGCCAGATAGGGGAAAGAAAGCGCGTAGCCTCCGCTCATGAAGAATTGGAGAACCATCGGCGGCAGAATTTTTTGTGGAGAAAGCGAGAAAAGAGTCTTATTTTTCAAGGCGGCCTTGATTTAATTTTAGCAAAGTCTAAAAAAGTATTGCGCGAACGGGATTTTGGCGCTATACTTATATTGTGGATTTATGGAAGATTTTCGAGTCCTTTGATCCTGATTCCAAAGATGTTTTTTTGGATGTCGTCCATGCCTCTGCCGTGGGGCCTGCGCATTCTAATCTTCAATCAAAAGTTCTAACGGGATTTCAGACATTTCGAGAAACCCATTCTTTTCTTGAGAGGTATAC
>JAJZCM010000072.1 GCA_021846045.1 bacterium
GATTTATTTTTTCACCCGGAAACGCCGAGGAATTAGCATCGGCCCTCAAAAAACTGATTGACTCTCATCAAGAAGTCGAAAAGATGGGGCAAAAATCAAAGAATCGCTTTGAGAATTTATTCAATCTCCGAAAATTCGGGGAAAGTTCCGAACAGGCATTTAAAAAAATATCTGGAGAAAATTCTTGAGCCCAAACTCCCTAGTCGCCATCATCATCGCAAAAAATGAAGAAGAGGATTTGCCGGGCTGTCTTTTAAGCCTCAAGGATTGGGTGGGAGAAATCATTGTCGTTGTTGACGCCGCGAGTTCCGATAAAACCGAGGCCATCGCCCGAGAACACGGATGTAAAACCCTGACGAGGGTTTTTGACTCCTATGCCAATCAAAAGCAAGCGGCCTTGAATCTTTCGACCTCTGATTGGGTTTTATCCATCGACGCGGATGAACGCATAAGCCCGCGCCTACGAGATGAAATTCTTCTTTTTCTCAAGGACCCTGACGAGATAGACGGCGTCGTCTTACGTTTTCAAATTGAATTTATGGGACAAGCATTAAAATTTGGCGGCGTGGGCCATGAAAAGCATCTGCGCTTGTTTCGGCGTTCCAAAGGGCGTTTTGTCGGAGATATCCTTCATGAGGGGCTTCAAATTTCCGGGGCGACAGCCATTCGCTTCTCAGGGTTTGTCGAGCACAAACCATACAAAGATATGAAGGAGTATCTGGATAAGATGTCGTCTTATCTTGATTTCTCAAGCCAAAAAGGGCGCCGGGAGGGAAAGCGCTTTCATTTTTGGCATCATCTAATTTTACCCTGGGAAACCTTCTCCCGCTTATTTTTAAAGCTTGGAATTTTGGATGGGAACGCAGGAATTATTTGGGCGGCCTTATCGGCATTTCACCATTGGCTTAAATATGTCAAACTCAAGGAAGGAGAATAATCTATGCCTTTTCCGATGACCCCTAAGGACGGCATTGCCCCGTCATTAAAATTTTATGGAGGAGCGGGACTATGATCGCGGGGCTTATTGGAATCGGAATGGGCGCGGCCACGGGAATCAGCGCCCGCTGGAATTGGTGGCGGCCCGCAGCCAAAGGCGTTCCAGTCCTCATGTATCACAAGATCGGCATTCCCCCCAAGGATTCCAAGCTTAAAAAACTATGGGTCAGCCCGGCGCAGTTTCGCCGACAATTGGCCTATTTAATATCCCATCGGTATACGCCGATTCTATTCTCCGAAATCAAGAAATTTGAAGCGCAGGGAAAGGGGCTTCCTCTAAAGCCGGTTTTGATTACTTTCGACGATGGGTACGCCAACAACTACGAAGAAGCCTTTCCGATTCTGAAGGATTTTGGAATGAAGGGAAACATTTTCCTCGTTTTTGAGACGATCGGAAAAGACAACGTCTGGCACGAGCCGGACACGGAAATTCGCATTCCGATGCTGACGAAAGAACAAATCATGGAAATGCAGGATTCAGGACTGATTGAATTCGGCTCCCACACGATGCGCCACCGCAATCTCGACCGGGCTCCCATGCCCGATGTCGTCTGGGAACTTGGAGAAAGCAAAAACCGCCTCGAAGAACTCTTGGGAAGAACCGTGGAAGCCTTCGCCTATCCCTACGGTTCCGGAGCCTTTAACCCCAAGGTCCGACAAGCCGCTTTAGAAGCGGGATACCTCTACGATTTCAGCGTCAAGCAGGGACTGAGCCCCCTGCCGTGGAAAGAAGCTCCTTCCCCCATCCGGCGCCTCTTTATCCGCGGGGATGATTTCATGCTCGATTTTCACCTCAACATGACGCGCGGAAGGGCGCGCCTCTGAGGGCTCGTAACGAAATAATATGAGGCCTAGTGTAGTGATTCCAACGCTTCTTTACATTTGGAAAGGCCGTCATTCCGGCGCAAGCCGGAATCCAGGCTATCAAGCTCGCTTGAAGAGCCGTTGGAAACCTGGACCCCGACTTTCGTCGGGGTGACGAATTATAAAGAGACTTATGAATCCCTCCACTAACCCTTTGAAAATCCTCGCCATTCAACTCTACCGAATCGGAGACGCTCTGTTGACTCTTCCGGCGGTCAAGGAATTGAAAAAGAATTTTCCGCAAGCAACCATTGATTTTCTCGCTCAAAACCCGGCCGCTGAAATTCTTAAAGGAAATCCTGCCATCGATCAACTCATTGTCTACGATCCAAAGCGCCCCTGGCATTTCATCGGACACGTGCGCGCCCAAAAATACGATTGGGTCATCGATTTTTTAGGAACCCCCCGGACCGCCGTTTTAACGGCGCTCAGCGGCGCCACGGTCAGGGCCGGCCTTTCCCGCGTTTTTCACCGCTGGGCCTACAACCGCCCGCTCCCCGATCCCCAAGGTTCTTTTTATATCGCCGAAGAAAAAATCCGCTTGTTGGCGCCCTTGGGGGTTAAATTTCACGGGGATTTGAACGCGGAGATTAATATTCCAGATGCGTCCAAGGCCTTCGCCCGAGATTTTTTTTCCAGCCATCCGCCGGCGCGACCGCGAATCGTTTTATCTCCCGTTTCCCGCCGGCATTTTAATCGTTGGCCTCTCGACCGCTACGCCGCCCTGGCCGACCGGCTGATCGCGGAACTGAAGGCTTCCGTTTTCATTGCCTGGGGACCGGGAGAAAAAGAAAATGCCCAAACAGTCTCCTCTCTCATGAAAGAAAAGCCTCTCATCGCCCCCCAAACCAAGCATCTCATGGATTTGGCCGCTCTCCTTGAGCATGCGGATCTCTTCATCGGAAACGACAACGGCGTCAAACACATCGCGGCATCCCTCCAAGTTCCCACCTTCACCATTTACGGCCCGCACTCACCGGTCAGTTGGACTTTTCCCGATCCCGCCCGACACCGCTTCATTCAAAAAACCTGCCCCTGCTACGAAGAATCAAAAAACGAGCATCTCTGCCGAGACACGTCTTGCCTCCATTCCATTTCAGCCGACGAAGTTTTTGAACGCGCCAAAGATTTCCTATGCCTCTTGCGATAAATCTAAGGCTCCGTAAAGATGGCATTGTCCCGTCATTAAAATTTTTGAGGAAGGGACTAAAAAATCTCGTACAATAAGCAAGATATGGTTGAGACCAAAAGAAAAATAAATGCCTCCCTTCCGGATGAGATTAACGACCGCCGGATCGCTGTGGGAAGCTGGGAAGAGCGCCGGGAGAAAATAAAGGAAAGCGCTTTCGGCCCCGCGCTTTTAAGACTACTCAGCCTGGGATTTTGGTTCGGACTTTTATTTCGGAAAATCATCTATAAAATAGGGCTTAGAAAATCCATACGCCTTCCCGCGAGAGTCATATCCATCGGCAATCTAAGCGTCGGGGGAACCGGAAAAACCCCGGCCGCGATACTGGCGGCTGAAACCCTTCATCTTCACGGCAAGTCTCTAGCGATTCTGAGCCGCGGCTACAACCGCTCAAGGATTCCATCTGAGGTCGTCACTCTTCTTGACGACAACCCCCCTCATTGGGAAGACTGCGGAGATGAGCCCTGGATGATGCATCAAGCCCTCTTCGGCCTCAATATTCCGATTCTCGTTTCCAAGAATCGCATTAAGGCCGGACAAGAAGCGATCACTTTCTACCATTCAAAAGCCCTGATTTTAGACGACGGGTTTCAACATTGGAAAATCAAGCGGGATTTGGATATTGTTCTTGTCAACGCCGCTTCACCTTTTACCGAGGATCGCCTCTTGCCCGCCGGCAACCTCCGAGAAGGCGCGTCAGCGCTCAAGCGGGCGCATCTCGTCGTCATCACCCACGCCGATCTAATCTCCAAGGAAAATCTGAAAACGCTCCGTGAAGAAATAGCGCGAATAAATCCGCGATCAGAAATTTTGGAAGCCTCCCATGTCCCGGATTTCCTGCTCGACATCAAAAGCCAAAGAAAGCTCGACGTTTCGCTTTTGGAGGGGCGCCGCATCGTCACTCTTTCCGGCATCGCCTATCCGCAGCTTTTTGAAAACCAGCTCAAAGAACTGGGGGCCAAGGTTGAGCAGCGCTGGAGATACCCGGATCACCACCCCTATCAAGCCGACGAGCTCAAGGCCATTGAAATGACGCGCTCGGGGCGAGCGCTCCTCACCACTCTCAAGGACGCCACTCGCCTGCCGCTTAGCTGGAAGGAAACGTTCTCTGGGGAATTCTATGCGCTGGCCATCAAGCTCAAAATAACGCAGGGGCGCGAAATTTGGGAGAAAGCCCTTCTCGGGTGAAGAACTTTTGGAGACTCGATCAATGAAAAAAATTGCGTTTTTGCTGCTGCTGATTTCTCCGTCCGCCTCCGCCGACGGACTTAAACTCCCGCTAATCTCTTCCACGACTTTGTCGGACATTCATAAATTGCAAAAAGCTGAATTGACGCCTCCCACGACTCCTTTGGCCTCTCTAACTGTTTTTCCGGAAAACTTAAAATTTGAAATCTCCTGGGGCCCGGTCAATGTCGGGGAGGCGTCTCTCGAAGTCGCCCAAAAAGTTTCCTTTGCCGGAAAGCCGGCTTATCACATCGTCAGCCAAGCCAAATCCAACCCCTTTTGCGACGTTTTCTACAAAGTTCGAGACCTCAATGAATCTTGGATGGACGCGGCCAATCTTTCTTCCCTGGGCTACTCCAAAAATCTAAGAGAAGGTCATTTTTTTAGGGATGAATGGGTCTTTTTTGACCATGACACGCGATCGTTTTTGGCCCGAACGGTCTCAAAAAATGGAAGCGTCGCCTACTCCAGCGGGACCATCATGCCGCACATTCAAGACATTCTCTCAAGCTTGTATTATCTTCGCTCCCAAACGCTGACGCCGGGCAAAAACGTTTCCGTCAACGTCAACACGAAGAAAAATTGGCCTCTCTTAGTCCGCGTGATTCGCAAGGAAAAAATTACCGTTCCCGCCGGAACTTTCGATACGGTCCTAATCGAACCCCTGATTCGCAAGCATGGAATCTTCGTCCAAAAAGGCCGCAAACTCCAAGTTTGGCTGACCGACGACTCGAAAAAAATCCCCGTCCAAATGCAGGTCGATATTCTCTTTGGACACGTTAACGCTGTTCTTGTTTCCGGGGTCAAGAGTTTTTTAAGCCTCTAAGGGAATTAGGGACAGTCCCTTTTTCTTAAGGCTCCGTAAAGTCCGTCAATCATTTCTTAACATCAAAACCCTATCCTTCTATGTGTAAAGATGAATTGCCGAGCCATTCTTCTATTATTTATTTTTTCCCTCATCGCGCCCCCCTCGTGGGCCGATAGCCTCTTTAATTTCCGTCCTGGAGCCGCAGGCATGGGAATGGGCATGGCTTATTCCTCCATCGCCTCAGGGCCGGACGGACTCTTTTTCAACCCGGCGGGAACCGCCAACACCCCCTACACCCAGACCGGCGGCACGATGGGGAGGCTGGATTCACCCAACGGCCCCATGTCTTACGACGCATTGAGTTATGTCCGGCCCTATGACCCCAAAAACACCGCAACTGTCGGAGCCGCTTATTTGGGAGAACAGCAGACGGGCGGCCCAGGGCAAAACACGCTTCTCCTCAACTACGCCCAGGACTGGTCCCCCCAGGGAATCCCCCTAACGAACCCTCTTCAAGTCGGGGCCAATGCCCAATTTATCAATGACAGCCGCGGCCCGCATTCCTCTGGAACCTTCGGGCTCGGCTTGGATGCGGGCATCATCGCGCGCTCAAATTCTGGAATCAGGACGTCACTCACCGTTATGAATTTGACGACCGAATCCAACATTCCTGCGGCGCTTGATCTGGGCTCGTCTTACACCTGGCATAAATGGTTGACGATTGCCGGAGATATCTATCAACAGCAGCATTTGCTTGAATTTTATCCCGGTCTTGAAGCTTCTTTCGACCAAGGCCTTCTTAAACTGAGAACCGGAAAAGGATTTCAACTAGACGGAATTCCCCAATGGGCCGCGGGTTTCGGAATCGACCTCTCCCCAGTGACCCTAGACGTCGCCTGGGACTTTCCGACCTCCTCCATCAACCGCCAAGGCGGAGGCTATGAAGTCAGCTTTAATTACTATTTCGGAGCCCCGTCTTTCTGGAGCAAGTTCGTCGGAAACGCGGCACGGGAAGCGGAATCTCTCAAAGAAGAAATTCAAGCCCTAGGTGAGACAAAATCCCAAACTCAAACCGCGCTTAAAACCGTTCAAACCGGAAAAGACATCACTCAGGGAGAGCTGGGCGTCCTTGAATCCCGAGTCAAGGACCTGCAAAACGAATATCAAAACCTTCAAAGAAAAAATGCCGATCTCCAATACCAAATTAAAAAA
>JAJZCM010000018.1 GCA_021846045.1 bacterium
CGGTGGTTTCCGCCAAAGCCGTTGTCAGGGATTCTCGATTTTTCCGGAGGCGCTCAATGTCGGCCAAGGACAATCCTTCCTGCTCGGAAAGGACCGCGCCGCCAAAAACCCAATGATCGCCGAAAACCAAGGGCCCCAAGGCGTAGCTTTCCGTGAAGAGAAACCGCATTAAATTCTCATAACGTGGATCAAATCTGATTTTAGACAACAGCGGCAGCGCTTCTTCGGGGTAGTTTCTTTCAGAGGCATCAGTGGAAATGGAACTGAGAACTAAAAATCGGCAACGCCCGCGCCCCGAGGACTTTAAGAAATCGCAAGCATTTCGAGCGGCGCCGGAATCTTCGCAGACCACCGAATGGAGTCTTTCTCCCAATATATCCTGAACTTGAATTCGGATGGGCTCTTCAACTTCAAAAAGAGATTGTAAAGTCCCCACGATGCCTAGAAGACCGGCGCGCACCACCGTACGCGCGCCCACCCAATAAGAATCCTGTTCGCCGCGGGCCTCTAAAGCTTTCACATGGGCTTGCGTTTCCGCGATTTGGGAATGAAGGCGCAAATTTTCCTCATCCAATTCCTTTTCCTTAAGGCGAGCTTTCTCCAATTCCGCCCGCGTCGCCTCCAACTCCGCTTTTGAAGTCTTCAAAACGTCTTCGCACTGCTCAAGCTCCGAACGAACCGCATCAAGGGCTCCGGTCAAAGAAGCCGCGACTTCCATGTCTTTTCCGTATTCCCTCAAGGAAGAACGGATTCGCGCTTCTATTCGGGTTAAGTCCGACTCGCCTTCGGAGACTTTTCGGGTTTCCAATAAAAGCCGCTCGGAAGCCGCGAGAACTTTTCGGCCCTTCTCCTCCCAGTCCGACTGAGACTGGGACACCCGCAGAGCCAAGCCTTCCATTCTTTCCGCCTCGCCTTCTACTTCTTGCCGGAAAGACTGAAGCTCCCCTTCCAATTTCTCCAAATCCATGCGGGCCCGATCGAGATATTCATCGATGGAGAGCATCTTTTCCTTGAGGGTCATCTCTTCAGTCTGAAGAGACTTAACCCGCTCTGAGGCGGAAGCGGCCTCCCTGTCCCAGGATTGAATCCGTTCTTCCAAGCGCGCCACTTGAGCCTTGAGCTCGGAAGATTTTTTGCCCGCTTCCATCGCTTGAGCTTGAGCTTGGGCTTGTTCCAGGCTCAGAGCGGAGCTCTCGGCCCCGGCAACGTCGATTTCAACTTTCTTTTGGCCCAAGGATTCTTCCAAAGGCTGGCGCTTCAAGCGTCCTTCTTCAAGCAGAGCTTCCAGGCGGGATATCTCCTTCAAAATTTGAGAGGCCTCAGCCGCTGACAATTCTTCTTTGTATTTTTGAAATAGATTCGCTTTCTTGGCGTCTAAGTCGAGTTTTCTGACTTGTTCATCGATCAAGGTACGAGCATCCGTGACGCGGGCCATGTCCGCTTCAACGTGCTCAAGTTTTTTAAGGGCTTCTTCTCTTCGCGCGTTGTATTTGGCGACGCCGGCCGCTTCCTCAAAGAAAGCGCGGCGTTCATCGGGTTTGGCCGAAATCATTGTTTCAACGCGGCCTTGATCAATGACGGCATAGCCTCCGCTGCCGAGCCCGGTGTCTAAAAAGAGATCGCGCACGTCTTTGAGACGGCATTGGCTTTTATTCAAAAAATAGAGAGATTCCCCGGATCTAAAAAGGCGGCGGGCGACCGTCACTTCAGAGAATGGAATCGGAAGGCCTTGGGAGGAATTATCAAAGGTCAAAGTCACTTCGCAAAAAGACAAGGCGGGTTTTCGAGTGGTACCAGCGAAGATAACATCGGTCATCGCGTCGGCGCGCAATGATTTCCAGGAGCTTTCACCCAAGCACCAGCGAACCGACTCCATGATGTTGGATTTCCCGCAGCCGTTGGGACCGACAATTCCGTTGATGCCCTGCTCAAGGTCTAAATGGGTTTTTTGCGCGAAAGATTTGTATCCGAAAATGTCCACCGCTTTTAAATGCATATTCGTTTCCTCTGTTCTTTTGCGATTCAGAATCCAAAAAGTTATTTTAGCTTTTTTTCAGTCGGAAACAAGAGTGCTCTGCTCTGGGAGCGTAAGGCATAGGCGATTTAATTCGGCCTAGAGGCCTTCAGGTTCTGCAACAATCTTTAAGTTGAGATCATTCGGAGCGTTTCGCTTTTTTGGCGACAGAAACAATCGCTGCAAGTTTCTCGGACACCTCGGAATTGATTTTTTAGCTTCTTAGGGGCTGACTTCTTCATTTGGCTTCCTCGGCAGTCCCAACGCTCTCGGGGATGAAAACTCGCTTGAGCGGCAACAATCCCTTGTAGCGGGCGTCGAACTGGTCGTAGTGTGCCAGGATGAGACCAACAAGTTCGTCGGCGTCGATGAGCCGCAGATTGCTCTTGCTCTTCGCGAACTCGATAGCCTTGGGCGTGAAGGTGCCGAGAGTGACAAGCAACCCAAACTCACTTGTTGCGACCTTGCCGTAAAGCGCCGAAACCACGGGGTCGCCGACGCTACCGTCGCCGCTCTTGACCTGCACCTTGATGATCGGAGGCTCAAAGCCAAGCTCATCCTTGTGCGCGATAATATCGATGCCGCCGTCCGGGCCTTCGGGCGACACACGCGTCCGGTATCCCATCGTCCCAAGCAGATGGGCGATGAAATCAGCCAGGGGATGCCCTTTCAACTCCTGAGACAATCTCTTTAGAATGAAATCCTCTGTTGTCTGCCCAATCTCCTCGGCGACGACGGCGACGGTCTCGTCCATGGCCGCCGGTTGCGGCGCGTCCTTACCCTCCAAGGCGGCGCGAAATTCCTCCCCGTAGGTCTTCACCTGGAAGAAGCTCATGGCAGAGCCGATCTCGTAGAGCGCACCTTGTGAAAAACTGGTTCTGGGCAAAATCTTTAGCCACTTCACGGGCCGAATATTTGGGTAGTGTTCGTTGAGGTGCGGTTGATATTTGTATGGTCCTTCGATTCGTCCAATGTGGACTTGGCGATCGTGCTTCGAGGGGTAGACGATGATGTCTCCGACTTTCATCTCATGGATGAAGCGAAAAAGTTGGCCCGCATTGTTGGGGATCGCACCCAGCTTCTTGTCGGGATATTCTTCGGTGATCCGCGCCTTCAGAGCTTCACGATCCGCCTTGATCTCGCCGATGTCTCCGAGCTTGGGCCAGCCGAGGGCCACGCAGTTGTCCTTAACGAAAAGCGTGTAGGCATCGCCAGTTCTTCCGGCATGGATTCCCCAGACCGTCGCTTCGATATTATTGGCCATCAGAGTTCTCCATTAAAAGCCTTCACCAACAGGGCGAATCTCAAGTGGGCCAGATACTTCGACTGAGATTCGGCCGCCGCCCGCGCCTTCTCGACTACCGGCTGTGTTTCGCTGCTGACCTTAATGCGCAATACAAATCGGTACAGCCCTTGGCTCTTTTGCGATTCAGAATCCAAAAAGTTATTTTAGCTTTTTTTCAGTCGGAAACAAGAGCGCGCGCCCAAAATCTTTCCCTGAGATGCCCGCGCACGCTGTCCCTTCGCGAGCAAAGAACGCAGGCCCTTGACAGCCCCTCTCATTTGCGATACGATTTTCGTATGCTGCTTCATCTGCTCAAAGATGTCTGGTTCTATATCTCGGCTGGAGGCTTTCTTGCCAGCCTCGTTTTATTTGTCTTTCTTCTCGGGCAATATCGCCTCGCCGTCGAAACCGAAGAAGAAAATAATGCCTCTGATGAAAATTTAGAATCTGCCGAAGAAGCAGAAACTCCCACACCCACGCACGCCGAACAATTTAAAATCGAGCCGGAAGCCCCAATGGAAGAACCATCTCCAGCTTTAATATCGACTGTATCGCCAAGCGCCAACGAAACTCCCAAGGACGATCGGCCTCCGGCCTCAACTGCGGCGTCAGAGCCGCCGGAAGAAAATCCAAAGCCCTCTTCTCAAGAAACTCCCCTCCATGCGGACGCGGAGATTAAAATTATTGGTGAGGGAATAAATAAACTCGCGGAACAGTTTAATTCCTTGGAAAAAGTTTTTGTCGAGGAATCCCGCAGCAATCTTAAGGCGCTTGAAAAAATATCCGCGCTTCTTGAATATCAGACGGAGAGGTTATCTCAACTCAATGCGGCGCCGCCAAGCGCCAACAAAATTCCCGAGGGCGCTGGGGACGCTCGGCCTCAGGCCTCGACCGTGACGCCTTCAAAAGAAGAGGCGCATGCGGAAAAGACCTCGGAAGCCCCCCTCAACTCCGTAAAAAAGATAAAGCTTAAAGCTCCCCAAGCTGAGGATACAATCATTCTTAAGCCAGGCAACGAACCCCAACAGTTAGAACTTTCCATCAAAGAGTCTCCGAAAGAAGAACCACTGGCCACCAACGAGCCCTCGGCTGAAGTAAAAGTCGAACCGGCGGAAGAGCCTGCGGTAAAAACTAAAAGTCCCCTTAAGATCAAAAACCCAAAGGACATTGATGCTATTGATGGAGGGAACACGCTTTCGACTCGGAAGGGCCCCGTCTGGCCCATTTAGTTTTCCTACTGCTCGCGGCTTTAGCCTCTTCCGCCAAAGCCGCTTTTTTTTTGCCCTCCAATCCTTTCACTAACGGCGGCATTGGAACAACCGGAGCAGAATTTCTTCAAATTCCGACAGGGGCGCGAGTTCCCGCTATGGGCGGCGTCGCGGCGGCATCCGTTGAGGGCTCCGACGCTCTGTTTTGGAATCCCGCAGGCCTAGCCCGGCTTCAACCGGAAGACCCGTCGGAAATCGACGTCAGTTATAACAACCTTCTCCAAACGACTTACGAAGGCTCTGCATCCTACGCGATTCCACTGGCCAATGGCGGGGTCTTGGGCGCCGGACTTCTTTATTTCTCACAGGCGCCTCAAACCGCTTACGATAATATCGGCAATTCCGTGGGAAGTTTCACCCCTTACGATATGGCAATGAACCTTTCCTACGCCCAGCATTGGAAATCGCTTCTAATCGGCGGCGGAATCAACATCATTCGATCTCAAATCGACACCGCAGAAGCCTTGGATGCCGCCATCAATATCGGGGTTCAAGCGCTTCACGTAACCGACATCGGAAATCGTCCGGTCGATTTGGGAGCCTCCATCACCAATCTCGGTCCCCCCATACAAGTAGGCAGCGTCGCCTCCGCTCTCCCAACCGAGATTCGCGGCGGATTTATATGGCATTTATCCAACATGTTGAATGCCGGAATGGATATCGTCCTCGATTCAAATCAGGCTCCGTATCTGAGCGCCGGACTTGAAAGCGTTTTTAAAGCCAACGACATGAGCGGATCCCTTCGCCTGGGATATAATCAAAGCTATGCGCGCGGGATCAATGGCCTCAGCGGTATCGCCGGAGGCGGCGGGTTTGATATCGGAAAAATTAGAATCGACTACGCGTGGGTTCCCTTCGGACTTCTCGGCGTAACCAACCGCCTCGATATTACGCTAAGATTCTAAGGGCTCGTTACGCGATCTCTTCCTGCGCTCCTTGCTCGCGAAGCGAGAGCGTGCCGAATCATCTCCAAGAAAGACGTTATGGTTCGGCCTGCGGACCTTGAATATTTTTAATCGCAAGCGCGATATAGACCGAAGTCACCGCAAGTGAAACCAGCGCGGCTCCAGGCAAAGGACCGGGCATGAAAAGAAAGAGCGCCCGAACAATAACCATCAAGGTCTGGGCATAGGCGGCCACATTAAAGAGGGCATTGTAGGGCAATCGCGCGTCAAGAAGAGAATTAATCATCATCGCGACCAAGGAATAGAACAAAGACGCCAACACCTTCCACGCCACGAACAAGGCGAAGACCAAAACCAAGACGAAGGGATAAAGGATTTTATCGAGGAAGCGGCGAGCCGACTCGTAGAAATCCGTGTTTATGACCAAGGGTTTGCTCATCGGCTTTTGAGATGAAAAATCAAATACCCTCAATTCCCCGGGACGGCGCATCACGTAAAGAGCGTTGGACGTCACATAGGCCATGACCTTTTGACTTTCCAGCATTTGAGGAGTGACAGGGTCGACGCGCGTCGTATCAATGGTCAAGGCTACATCGGGGTCATCCGGATGACGGATGGTCAAGGGAGCGGTCAAATTGGAGGTCATTTTACCGTTAGCCAAGGTCAAGACCGGCATGGATTTCTCAAGCCAGAAAAAAGTTTTGTCGATTTCGGGACCGACAAACAACTTAAAAGCCACCGTTGATATCAGCGCAAAGGCGAAGGCAATATAACACAAATAGCCGACCGTTCTGGCCCAAGACTGCTGCGCCACTTTCTTGTAAAACTGAATTGAGGTTACGGCATTGACGGGATCTAATATCATCATGAGAACCATTATGCCATGATGCAAGCCTTAAATCAAGCTGTCTTGAAGGAAAAGCGGTTGTGAACCACGTAGCTTAATACCACTGTTATCGGCAGCAGAACGGCTTGAGCCATAACCGGACCGAGAGAGGTTTTGTGAACCAGAAAAGGCAGAGCAAAAAAATTAAAAATGAAAATAATCCAATAAACCCCTGAAAACCGAAAATATTCCCGCATATAGCCCCCCTTGGTTTTAAAAACGAAATGTTTATAGCCCAAGTAGGCGTTCGCTATTCCAAAGAATTGGCTAATGAGAAGAGCGACTAAATAATGCCGCCTCATCCAGTCTCCAGCATGGTAGAGAAAGACAAAACAAACATACCCGAAAAGGGTGTTCCAGGCTCCGACGAACAAATAGCGTATTTTTTTCTCGTGCCGGCGCGCAAAATTTCTGGCCTTGATGATTTTCTTTTTCACGGATGAGATAAAGGTTGATTATGGCTCGTAACTGCGGGAATGGCGGCAGGGTCCTGACCTGACAAGGCTTCTTCTTTCATATGCTCGGCCAACAAATTCCAGCTGACGAAATGCCCTCCCGCTGTCGGCCCTCCGGTCTCGGGATTATAATTTTCGTTCATCCCACCGCTATTTTTAAAATCTCGGATAAGAAAAGCCTCCGTTTTCTCGGCCAAATCAAGGGCCTCTTTTTTATAGCCGTAATTCAAAAGGCCGTGCATCATTAGGTAATTCGATAGAACCCACACAGGGCCCCGCCAATACCCGCTCCTAGGATCGTAGAGGACCTCGGTCTTGGCCAGACTTCTAACACCGTTGGGTGACCAAAATTCAGCCGGGTTGAGCAGGTGTTTACGGATCATTATGCGCGCTTCTTCGGGAGTCGCGATCTTGGTCCACAAGGGAATAAAATTCGTCCAGGTTTTGATCTTGATAAATTTTCCCGTTCGAGAATCGATGTTCCAATAGGAGCCGTCCTCCTCGGACCACATCCGCTTACGAATCAATTTTTTTAATGCTGCCGCCTTGGACAAATACCGGGAAACGTCATCCTTACGACTGAGTTTGCTCGCCAGAAACGCCATCGCCAAATATTCGCGGTCAATGTAGCACGCTAAATCCACGCCCTCAGTGATTTGACTGGGATGATTGGACACCGCAGGGTTATTATCGATTCCGCTCTCGACTCCGTTATACCAGACAAAAAGCCCGTCCGGCGCCCGGCGATTTTTTTCCCAAAAAGAAAGCATATCCTTGAGCTTGTGGTAGTAGGAGCGCCGAGGCTGAACGTCCGGGCGCTCGAAAATTTGTAGTTTTCTGTAATGGGGGTTGGCAGAAGGCGGAATATCGGAATCTTTCAGCCAACTAAAATTCCCCGACTCCAAGGAAGCGCGAACAGCCGCCTGCGCCATGAAGGGCTTCGACATTTCAGGAAGAGCCCACAACGCCTCGGGCGCGATTTCTCTTGGAGCATACCCCGTCCAATTGGCGAATTCATCCACGAAATATAAAAAATCCTTAACCGAGCCGATGACCGGGCCAGACACATGATCGTAACTGAGAGCCACCGCCATAAAATACATGTCCCAGTCGAAAAGCTGAAAATACGGCCCATAGGGAACGATATACTCATGCTTTAAAATTCCACGCGGGCTTTTGACAATTTCATTTTTGACTTGATATTTATCGAAGAAGAATTTTAAATCCTGCGGATTCTGCGCCGCCCGTGAAGAATACGCGGCCATTAGGAACAGCGAAATGATTATTTTTTCCATTTGATCGTGCATCCAATGGCGTGAGTTTCCGGCAAGCGGACGGGCTTATCCGCCAATAAATCATCCAACCCGTCCCGCAAATAGCGTTTTTGAACCAAGGAAGGATTCTCCCAGTTATCGTCGATTTTTCCGGTATAAGCCAAGCGCCTTTCAGAATCAAAAACGAAAAGGTGCGGAGTATGAGTCGCATTGTAGGCATGAGCCGTTTTTTGATCTTGGTCATGCAGATACGGAAAGTTAAACCTCTTTTCCTTGGAGCGCTTGACCATTTCTTCAAAAGAGTCTTCTGGATACGCGACGGCATCATTCGAGCTGATCGCGACAAGGCGAACCTTTTGATTCTGATAGTCCCGCTGAATTTCGATCATTCGATCCTCATACGCCTTGACATAAGGACAATGGTTGCAGGAAAAAATAACGACCAAGGCCTTGGCCGCGGAAAAAGATGACAAGGAATAATTTTTTCCATCTACCCCTGGGAGGGAAAAATCTACAGCTTTTTCTCCTAATTTCATTTGGCTCTCCTATCCTAACGGCGTAATATCTTGAAAGGTGATTGCCACGCCCATCAAGCGGGACTGCGAATCTTTTAAAACCATCGTCCCATAGCCGATCAGACGGCGTCGATTGCCGTGAAGCCAGTTGATTTCATGCCGCTTAATCGGACTGCGGGTCGCTAGAGTATCCAATAAAATTTTAGCGAAGTCAGGCGCGCCGATTAAGGCCTGCTCGACCGGCAAATCCAGGTTCAACCCCTCCGGGAGCTCTAAAATGCGGCGAGCCGCCGGATTTAAAATCATGATGCGCCTTTCCTCATCAATGGCGATAAAACCGCCCGTCAGATTTTCAAGAATCGCCGCCAAAAGCCTCGACTCAGGACTTTCTTGCATGAAGTTTTCTCCTTTTTCCGTGAATCTTGCGCTTTTTTCGTTTGCGCCTGGAAGCGACTTTCACTTTCGGCTTGGGATGGAAGTCCGAGGCCGCAAGCGCCGCCGTGTTTTTGAGAGGAGGCCTTGGCTTCAGGCGGTTAAAGAAAGACCTGATGCCGCCAACGATTGCGTTTGCAATTTTATTTTGAAAGGAGGGATTCAAAAGATCCGCTTCTTGAGCCGGGTCGCTTAAATAAGCTGATTCGGTCAAAATGGCCGGCATTTCCGTCATTCTCAAGACCAGATAATTCCCGTAGCGAGCTCCCTCATCGGGAAGAGGCAAGAACTTTTTATATTCCTTTTCAAGCGCGCGCGCCAAACCCAGGCTTTGAGGAAGATAGTAAAAGATCGAGAACCCATGCGCCGATTTAAACGGGTTCTCCCCGGGAGACAGCGTATTGTTGTGGATGCTGACAAAAACATCCGCCCGATTTTCCCACGCCAATTTCGGACGTTCGGCAAGCCCCACCTCCTCAGTATCGGTTTGGCGGCTTAAAATAACTTTCGCTCCATCTTTTTCCAGAATTTTCTGGACGCACTTGGCAATCGCAAGATTGACTTCCATTTCTTCTGTTCCGAGTCCGCCGATGGCGCCGGGAGCCGAAGGCATATGCCCCGGGTCCAAAAAGATTGTGCGCCCTTGAAGAGAATTCGTGGCCGTGACAGCCGGAGGGCGCCGCATTTCAATCACAAGAGAATTTCCTTCGTAAGAGGCATGGTACCCCCACAGATGTTGCCCGCGCCTTAAATGAATGGTCAGTTCGACCAAATCTTTCGCTCGTTGGCGAATACGGGCTTGGCTGACGAAAGAATCGTCCTGATAAACGATCCAATTGGTATGAATATGCGCATAATAGACGAACACTTTCAAGCGCGTCATATCCAAGGACTCTTCCATTTCAAAAGGGACCCGCTCAGACATAACGAGAACCACCTTCGCTCCATCCGCGGTCGAGGCCGGAGGCCGAGCGTCCCGAGCGCCCTTGGGGCTTTCATTGGCGCTTGGCGGCGTGGAACTTTTGACGATGACGCTGCCCGTTTCCGAGGAAGGAGGAGAGGAGTTAATCGGCAACAAATCGAGATGGCGGGTTTCAACCCATCCGGCTTGGTCTTGGCTCAAGGGAATATGGGTCCACGGGCCGATGGATTTCCCCACTCTCACCCGCGCGCCGGGTAAAAGAGTGAACATTTCCCCCGCGTCAGGCAAGGACTTCATCATCACGGGATACCGGCTTGTGACAAGCGCCACGCGCTCAAAATCGCCGATAAAGGAAACCTTCGCCTTCGTGTAAATTTTCCGGCCGCTCAAATAGAGCTCAATGGAAGAAGGCTTGAGAGAGTCCTTTTCCAATACCCGGTAAAATCCTTGGTAGAGGCCGAGAGACGGATCGTATTCCAGCATCTTCACCCAGGAATGATGCGGAATTTTAAACCATGCCTTCCCACCGGGACTTCCCCGAAATGCGACGCGCAATACATCTCCCGCGCGCAAAAACTCATTCGATTGAGGCATGACGCTTGCGGCATCAATCGCGACGGGGCGATTCGGCATCGGAGCAGGCGGCGACTGAATGACGATATTGCGGTCATAACTATAGCTGGCGCTTCCAACGCTTAAGGCCGCATGAAAAGTAAAAGTTCCGGCTTTGACCGGAAGCCAAGCGATAAAAGCGCCTGTTTTATAAACGGAAACGCTGGAACCGTTAATCTCAAAACGGCCTTTTGGGTTTGAGACAGAGCCCAAGACGAATTGATTGGGAGTAAAGGCGAAAGAATCGCCTTCACGCGGGAAAACGATCATGATCGGGACCGTGGACTGCCGAAGAGAGATGCTGGGCTGAGCAAACACCGGCAACGACAAGAATAAAAAAGACAAAAATACCATGATTGTATTTTACTATTAATCTAATTTCTAATTTTCAAAAGCATGAAATACAAATCCGCTTGAGACCTTCGGATAGAAATAAGTCGATTTAGGAGGCAAAAGCCCCAAAACCCGAGCGGCTCGCCTAACATCGGGAATCGAAAATGATTTAACCAAAATGGCCGCCCCCCTCACGGAATCCGCCTTTTTTTTAGCCTCAAGGGCATTATAACTGTAATGCATATCCTGGGGAGAAACTCCGGAGAGAATATTCCGGTTGAGCCACTCAGAAGTCAACCGGCTCTTGCAGCCGTCGCGGCTCTTGGGCGCCGCCAAAAAATAATTTCCGCTTTCATAAATTCCGAAGGCATAAGGATTGGACTCTTTCCCAAGCGCTCGTTCGAGAAAAGACAAACTTGAAACTTCATTTACATAACAAGAAGCTCTTGCTTCGCCCGCTATTTTTTTGGGCACAACGCGATGAGTCGGCAAAACCAAGAGCCCGGGATCGTCTTCCGCGCAAAAATAAGCGAGGATTTTTCCCGCTTCGGGATTTTCGCTATTTTTAAAATAATCGCAGGCCGCGCCGAGACGATGGTGGCCGTCGGCGACAAAAAGCGGCATTTTTTTCAGCGCCTGTTGGATTTCCGCAACTTGAAGCGGATCGTCAATTCGCCACAAACGGCAATCAGTATAGGGAAAAACCGGCAAACGTCCTTTTTGAAATTTTCTTTTTTTGACTAATTGACTGATGGCGCCCTCTACACGCCCCCGGGGATCCGGATAAACGGTAAAAATGGGGCTCAAATTCGCCTTGACCATTTGGAGGACCTTCAAGCGATCGGCGCGGGGAATGGGAAGAGTTTTTTCATGCGGAATGATTCGCGATAGATTTTTAGGGCTCAAACTGACCAGAGCTAAAAAGCCCAAGCGTCGTAAATTTTTCGCCCCATAGTTAAAACGTTCTTCCAAAATATAAATCGCGGCAGAATCGTCTTGAACAATAGTCCCGTCGTCTCGCCACAATTTCCAAAGCTCGGACGCTTCCTTGTACCCATCTTTTTTGACTCCCGCCGACAAGTCAAGATGAATGGAGTTAAATTTTTTAGCGCGCAAAATTTTTTCTTCTCTTTCACCGATCGCGTCATAAGGCGGGCAAAGAACCGCGCTCAAAGAAACCTGTTGGGGACAAAAGCGAAGTCCCTTAAACGGAAAAATATCGGGCATGTAATCCATCATCGCCGATTTTAGCCTCGACTGTCAAGAAGACAGGCGGCTAATTTAAAGTCCGCGATAAGCGCCTGACCGCAAGGGTCGTCACCGCCGTTCCAATCAAGGTGATTTTGGACAGATTCCACCAGAAAACATGGGAATCTCCGCCTTTGAGCATAATATTGATTAGCATCGTGATGAAATAGCGCAAGGGGTTGATATAGCTGATCCACGCGATAACCTTGGGAATGTTGTCCAGTGGAAAGCCGATTCCGGAGAGCTGCATCTGAAGAAAAAGAATAATAAAGCCGATGACCATCGTCCCCTGTTGCGTCGGCGCCAAGGTGAAGACCCAAAACCCCACTTCCACCATCGTCGTGATAAAAGCAAGTCCCCCCAGAAACAGCATCCACAAGGGCCCGCGCTCCGGAACCCCAAAACCAAAAACCCCTCCCGCGACGCATAAAAAGAAAATGACCATGGTGATTACGATAAACGGAATCGTTTTTCCCAAAACAATTTCCCATTTTTTTATGGGAGCCATCAAAAGCATTTCCATGGTTCCGAAATCAGTTTCGCGCGCAAAGGACATGCTGCTTAAAGGCACCGCCACCAAACACAAAATCATTCCGATGATGGAAGGAACCATGAAATAAGGGGTTTTAAGTTCCGGGTTATACAAGGTTTTGACGGAAAAGCTGAAAATAGGCTTGGGAATATGCGAAACTTCCGCGACAATCGACTCAAGATAAGTCTCTATAATTCTGGCGCGGGCGCCATTTGAGGCGTCAATCAGGACCTGAAGCCTTCCGTTTTTTTCTGCGATCGATTTTTGGAGGCCTTCCGGCGGCGCAACTAAAGCGACTTCCGCTTCCCCTGATTTGACCCATTGATAGGGATCGCGTCCGTGAACTTTCGCCGGAACAAACCAGCCGGAAGAATTGGCCCGGTCGACGACTTCTTCCAAAACCATGTCGGGTTTTCCGGAAACAGCTAGGCGAATGTTTCTGGTTTCCGTGCGGATAATGACCCCGAAGGTAATCAACTGAATCGCCGGCAATGGAATCATGAAAATCAGCATCCGCGGATCGCGCAAATTTTGAGAGAATTCCTTCCGCAAAAAACCCCAAATTGTCTTGTTCACGGCTCGACATCCTTCTTAAAACTTTTAATGGAAATCATAACCGTAATCAAGGTCAAGACAATTAGAGCGAAAAATTCGATTTTAAGATCTTTAAAGCCGGCTCCCTTTAAAAATACTGGGCGCAAAATTTGCATGAACCAACGAACGGCGAAAATCCCGGTCAGATGGCGAAAAAAAGGAGTCATGTTTTGAACAGGGAAGATAAAGCCCGACATTAAAAGAGCGGGCAAAAGCCCGACATTCATCCCGGTCTGGACCGCCAATTGCTGCTGCCGAGTCAAAACCGAAATGAGAAGCCCTTGAGCCAGCATCCCCGCCAGAAAAATGGCGGAAGAGATAAATAAAACCCAGTAACTTCCCCGCATGGGCACATGAAAAACAATGCGCGCCAAAATAAAAACAACCCAGACTTCAATCATTCCCAAAATGGCGTAGGGAGCGATTTTTCCAAAAATTATTTCGGAGGGACGCAATGGGGTTGCAAGCAAAAGCTCCATTGATCCGCTCTCCCACTCGCGCGCCACCGTCATCGCGGTCAAAAGAGTCGCAACCAAGCCATTAATGACGGCGATAAGACCGGGAACAAAAAACCAGTAGTTGTTGAGCTCCGGGTTAAATAGATATCGGGGCTTTAAACGGATGGGCCATTTCCAATTTCCCCAGCGTGCATTAATTCTCTTGTTGGCGGCAAGCTGAACCCCCGAGAGATATCCGGCAACGATACCGGAAGTGAGATTGTCGGCTCCGTCTAGAATAATTTGGGCCTGAGTGGGCTTTCCCCCCTCGATTCTCCCCCCAAAATGAGGATTGATGATCAAAATAGCCTTGTCTTTTTCCTCATCCAAGCGTTTGAGCGGATGCGCCGTCAATGCCAGTTTCTCAGGATGGAAATAATCCGACCCATGAAAAACTTCCACGAGTTTTCTTGATACCGGCGTATTGTCCCCATCTACAATACCGATGTGCACGTCCCTGATGTCAAAATTGATGGTAAAACCGAAAAAAATCAAAAATGCGATCGGAAGACCCAAGGCTAGGGAAAGTGTATAAGGGTCTCGTTTGAGATGGCTGAATTCTTTTTTGGCAATCGACCAGGCACGGGAAAAGCTAATCCCCCTCATGTCCGGGCCTCGACCATTTTAATGAAGACATCTTCCAAGGAAGGGCTAATCACCCTTGCCTCGATGCCCACTTCTTCGGCAAAGCGCTTGACTTCCGTCCCGGCTTTGAGCTCAAAATGCCAACGCAGTCCGTGAGGAGTCAAGTTAACCACGCCAGGATGATCTGACAGACGTTTTTCCAAAGCCGGATCATTTCCGACATCCGCCTCATACAGGGAATGCGGAAATGCGGCATCTTTGAGCCTTTGGGAAGAATCAAGCGCGACGATTTTCCCGGAACGCATGAGGCTGATGCGCCCGCAATGCTCGGCCTCATCCATGTAATGCGTCGTAATAAAAACGGTTTTCCCCTCGGAGGAGACCTTGCGAATCAAATCCCAAAACTTGACGCGGGCCGCGGGAGAGACGCCCGCAGTCGGCTCATCCAAAAATAAAATCTCCGGCTCGTGAAGCATCGAAATCGCCAGCGCCAAGCGCTGTTTGACTCCGCTGGAGAGATTTTTAACCAAGGTCTTGGGTGAGGAGTCGAATTCAACATACTCAAAAAGCTCTTTTGCCCGGGCCGCGATCTTGGCGCTCACCATTTTCCTGAGGCTTCCAGCGAAATAAATATTTTCTTTTACGTTCAAATCATTGTAAAGCGTGAACTTTTGAGACATATATCCCACCCGCGCCTTGATCGCGTCCATATCGCGCCCAGGATCGCACCCGGACACGGAAATGATCCCCGAAGTTGGGCGAATTAGCCCGCAAAGAACGCGAATCGTCGTCGTCTTCCCCGCGCCGTTGGCTCCTAGAAAGCCAAATATTTCCCCACGCTTGACTGCAAAAGAAACGTCATCGACCGCCGCGAAGTCCCCGAAGCGCACAACTAAATTCCGGACTTCCGCCGCGTAATCGTTCATGCTGCCGCCGCCCGCTTGAGAAAGAAGGCCTCAAAACTGTCAACCTCTTCAAAGGTCAAAACCGAACGCGGCTCCCCTGAGGCGAGGATTTTCCCATTCTCCATCAAATGAACCTGCCCACATCTTTCGGCTTCATCCATGTAAGAAGTGCTCGCAAGAATCAAGATTGGGCTGTGGGCGAGAAGGCGGTAGAGCAAACTCCAAAATTCCCGGCGGCTAATCGGGTCAACCCCCGTGGTCGGTTCATCTAAAAGCACAACGTCGGGCGAAGGAAGCAAAGCGCACATAAGTCCCAGTTTTTTGTACATTCCCCCTGAAAGCTTTCCGGCTGGACGCAAGACAAAGTTCTCCATTTCCGTGGCTTTGAGTAATTCCTGCCTGCGCTCTTGATAGCGCGCTCGCGGAATGTCATAGAGAACACGAAAAAAATCTAAGTGTTCAGAAACCGAAAGATCGGAGTAGAGGCTCTGGGCCTGCGGCATATACGCGATGCGCGGACGAACCTCTTCAAACGGAACCTGGACGCCTGCCCGTTTAAAAATCACCTCTCCGCGATTGGGCTTCAATAGCCCCACCAAAATCCGCATCAAGGTCGTTTTTCCAGCGCCATCGGGGCCGATGAGTCCGTGAAGAGTGGATGAAGACAAAACGCAATTTGCGCCATTTAAAGCCTGATTGGGGCCCAGGCACTTAAAAATTTCACGGATTTCAATTGATACGCCTTGCGGATTAGGGTCCAAGACGCACCTCGATGGGCATACCGGGTTTCAATATTTTATCCGGATTATCAAAGGCAACCTTGATGCCGTAAACCAAGCGCGTTCTCTCCTTTTGAGTTTGGACATTTTTAGGCGTGAATTCCGCTTCGGGACGGATAAACTCGATATGCCCTGAAAAAGCCCTCATGTTCATTTCCGGCAGATATCCACTCGCCTCTTCACCTATGGACAAACGGGCCAGCATGGGTTGAGGAACATAAACATAAGCATAAACCGAGCGCAAATCTGCTAAGGAAAGAATCACCGTTTGCGGACCGGCCATATCCCCAGGCTCAACAGGACGATAGAGGACGGTGCCGCTAATCGGAGAAGAAATCTTGCACCAATTAAGGTGAATCTCCGCTTCCTGGTAGCGGGCTTTGAGCGCGTCCAACTCCTCCTGGGTGGCCGAACCCTGCTCGAATAACAGTTGCCCCCGGTTATAGTTTTTTTGAGCGAGATCAAACTCGGTCTGGATATCCCCGCAAGAAAGCGTCGCGACCAATTGCCCCTTTTCAACGACCGCTCCTTCGCGGGGGAATATTTCTGCGACTCTGGCCATGATGCGAGGAGCTACGCGCACCTCCACCGCCTCGATCGTTCCGGAATAAAGAAAATCTTTCTTTTCCTCAAGTCCCAGGTAGTTTTTGATCTTTTCCAGAATCGACGGCGAAGATTTCTCTTCTTCCGGAAGATCGCCAACGGCATCCTTGGTATTTAAGGGCCGCATCTCCTCCAATGACTGGTTCGCGGGTTTTTCCCCGGATTCAAGCATGCGCGCTTTGTTAAAGGACTCTTGGGAGCGATTTAAGTCTCCTTGGCACAATAAAATATTTCCCAATAGAACGTAGCCCTCCTCAAAGCGCGGATTCTGGCGGATGAAAGGAATTAAATCCAACAAAGCCGCCGAGTAATTTTGAATCTTGTAGAAATTTCGCGCTTCCTGATAGAGAGGATCCTGCCCAAGGAGTTGCTCATTTTCCTGAGCTTGGACCGCAACAAAAGCCGTCCCTAAAACAAGGCACAGAAACGCCCCAGCGGCTTTTTGCATAACACTAGGATAGCCAAAGACTGTTAAATTTTCATGACACGCGAAACGTGTCAACTCATTTGAAAATGTTACCGAAAAGGTCATAGGCCGTTTTATCGTTTTGTTGTCCTTATTTTTCTTTTTTGCTTCTTTTTTCTTTGTGAAAAGAATGTGAAAAGGGGTGGATAAGATCACCACGTTTGAAGCCTGCGCTCCTTTCCATAAAGTCGTTTTGAACGCGCCACCTCCGGGGACCAGCCCGTGGATTTTGAACCCGACCTCAACCACGGGTTCCAGCGCGCTCCCACCGGTCTTGGGGGAGGCAGCGGCTGGACCGGCGTCTTGGACGCTAGGGAGTAGATCCTCTTTAACTTGATGTCAATAATCCTCGACAACTCAAAGGGATCCAAACGCTTGCGCAGTTCAACGAGTTGGGCCACTTTCTGAGTCCGCCCGCCTTTGCAGGCGACGAGGCGATCCAGCGGAGTCTGCGACTTATCGAACACGCGATGGGACTTCGAGCCTCGCCTCACCGTCTTGATGAGTTTGACCGAAGGCTCAAAGAGATTCTGAAATAAGCGCAGTTCGTTTCGGTAAAGGTCGTTTAAGGCCTCGACCGCTTGAGAGCTGTCATAGCGCAGCCACCCCACCCATTTGCGAACATGCGTTTTATTCTTCTGCTCGATGTGAGCCTGATCGTCTTTCTTGTAAGGTCTTGAGCGCGTCATTAAGATGCGGCGCTCCCTACAGTATTCTTGAATGACTCTGTTGATGAATTCGCTGCCGTTGTCAAGGTCAATTCCCAAAATGTCAAAGGGAGAATCTTCGTCCATCTCTTTGAAGGATTTTGACACCTCGGCCTCGCTTTTCCCCATCATGGCTCGCCTCTCCACCCACTGCGTCAGGATCGATGTTCTGTTGAGGGTTTGGGCAAAGAGACCCGAAGCGCTCAGACCGGAATGGCTGACCGTATCGGCTTCGGTCCATCCAGGCTCGCATACGTCCCTAAACTCGGTCCGTATCGGAATTTGATGCCTGAGCAGATAGGAGCTTTTCTTGGTCTTGCCGTAGATATGCTTTTTCAGTTCGAGCTTTTTGGCCTTAAGTCTGCGGTCGATGGTCGCGGGACTGATGCGGTCCAACAGTTCCAGTTCTTGCGGACTTAACTTGAAACGCCGCCCAAGAGATTCCCGCCACAAGGGGATGGCCGCCTTGAGGTTCCAAGACCATAAATAATTGCTCGCCCGCCACATCGCTTCAACCGCTTCCATCACCCTGTATCCGTAGACAATCCGCCGCCCGCGGGCTTTAATCGGCCGAACCTTCCCAGGCGCAGGACCGTTCAGAAGCCTGATCGCCGATTTGTGATGGCATTTGTAAACTGCACAAAACTCCTTGAGTAACTCGCCCTTCGCTTTCTTCCCGACCACCTTGTGATACCGAAGATACATCTCTTTCATGTATTCCCACCTCGCATTGGTACTCATCCGCGCTACCTCCCGATCCCCAACGGGGACCTTCGGAGAATAGTATAACCCCTCCTTTTTTCGGTAACATCTTGGATGAGTTGACCGATAACCCTTCGGTAACATTTAGCATGATTTGATGCGCGAAAAAGACTCAACCTTTTTTAAATTGCTAAAATGAACAAGTGAGGAAAATCTCTGAGAGCGCCGCTAAAAAAGAAATAGAGCGCACGCTCAAAATCGAAGCCGACGCGATTCTCAAAGCCCGGAAATCGGTGGGGCCTGAATATTTCAAGGCTTTGTCGCTTTTGCTCGGCTGCAAGGGAAAAGTGATTTTCATGGGCGTTGGAAAGTCGGGCCTCATCGCTCAAAAAATAGCGGCGACGTTTTCTTCAACCGGAACCCCGGGGATGTTTCTCGATCCCACGGAAGCCAAACACGGCGGTATCGGCTTTATTCAAAAGCAGGATTTAATCGTCTGCCTAGGGAAATCGGGAGAATCTGAGGAATTAAACGAGCTTTTGCCGGCGCTCAAATCCCTTGGAGTTTCCATCATCGCCATTACCGCCAATGCTTCTTCCACTCTCGCAAGAAATTCGAAAGCTGTCGTCATAACCCCAATCCGCGAAGAAGCCTGCCCGCTTAATTTGGCGCCGACGGCGTCGACCACCGCCGCCTTGGCGGTCGGGGACGCCTTGGCGATCGCCTTGATGAAGGCGCGAAACTTCGGCCCCAAGAGTTTCGCCCAAAATCATCCGGCTGGGCGAATTGGGAAAAGGCTTCATGGGTTGGTCAAAGACGTCATGCGCTCGGGAGACGCCAACCCGGTCGTCTATGCAGAATGGCCGCTTCGGCGCGCGCTCGTTGAGATTACGCGCCTTCAAGCCGGCGCGGCTTCGGTCCGAGATTTACATGGGAATTTTGTTGGGCTCATCACCGATTACGACATTCGCATCGCGCTCGAGAAGAAAAAAGACATCCTTGATTTGCCGGTCCGCAAAATCATGAACTCTCGCCCGACTTTTGTCTCCTCCGATAGTTCTATCTTTAAGGCTATAGCCGTCATGGAAAACAGGCGCAACCCTTTCAACGTTCTTCCCGTCGTGGATAAAGGACGCCCGGTCGGCCTTATCCAAGTTCACGATTTAAGAGCCCGCGGCCTTTAAGTCTTTGGGGAACTTAAGCCCCTTAAAAAATGAGAGCATTTCGGAATGAATGCGGCCATTACTAGCCAAGGTTTGAGGGCCGAACACACTGGGGCGTGACCAGCGCTTCCCGCTAAAATCAGTCACGCGGCCTCCGGCTTCCTCGACTAAAAGCCAGCCGGCCGCCACATCCCAGGGGTTTAAGCGAAACTCCCAAAAGCCATCCGCTCGCCCACAGGCAATCCACGCCAGATCAAGAGCGGCGCTTCCGCTGCGGCGAATATCATGGGACGCGAGAAGAAATTTTCTCAATCGTTCCACGTAAAAATGAGAATGTCGGTGGCGATCATAAGCAAAACCGGTGATAAGCAAAGACTCTCTCAATAACTTGGTCTTTGAAACGGAAATCTTTTTTCCGTTAAGAAAAGCCCCTCGGTTTTTCTCGGCAATAAAACGCTCGCCTCTAAAAGGGTCCTCGACTCCGCCCAAAATGGGTTTATCCTTAAACAATAGGGCGATGGAAACGCAGGAAGCTGGGTATCCATGGGCGTAATTGGTTGTCCCATCGAGAGGATCAATCACCCAGCGAAAAGGAGAACCCGTATTCCGAACGGCGTTTTCCTCCGCTTGATAGTCGTGTAAGGGCGCAAGACGGGCAATCACCGACAAAATAGCTTTTTGACTGAGAATATCCGCCTCTGTCACCAAGTTCGCGCGCCCTTTATAACGAATGGAGACGTGCAAGAATTTTTTCTTTAAGACCTTGGCTCCCGCTGACAAGGCTTTGAGAAGAACCCCTTGATAACGAGCGATTTCATTTTTTGAAATTTTCACCTGTATCCCCTTTGCGCAAAACTTTTTTGAGGGCTTTAATGAGGCCGCCCTCATCCGGACTTTGAGACTTAACGCCGTTAATTCCGTAAGCGGCCATGACCTCCGCCGTCACTCCTCCAATGCAAACCCCCGGAACTTCCGAAAATAATTTTCTGGATTTCATAAGGCCAAAGGCCTTCACGAATTCCTTAACCGAACGCCCTGAAGTGAAAATAACGGCGTCAAAATCATTTTTTGACATCCGCTGAATCTTTTCCAAAGATTTCTTGTTAGGTAAAACTTGATAAACGGTGGGAACACGGACCGTCGCCCCCCGTTTTCTCAGCGTCCGAGGGAGAATTTCCCGGGCTGCCGCAGCTCTGGGAATCAGAATTTTAAGCCCTCTAACGTTTCTGAGTTCTTCTAAAAGCCCCTCGGCGCGAAATTCTCGCGCCATACGGATTTTTCCAAATCCGGCGGCTTTGAGGGCTTTTGCGGTCTGAGGCCCGATCGCATAGAGAATCTTGGGATTTAAAAGTCGAATCTTAAGCGTTTGTGCCCGCTCTAAATAAAACTTGACCGCCAACGCGCTGGTGAAAACAACGATATCAAACTCGTTCCATTTTTTGAGAGACTCATCGATCGAGCGAAAAGTTTTGGAAGAAACGATCCGCGTCAACGGAAAAACTATGGGCCGCGCCCCCAATGCCTTTAATTTTTCAGCAAGGGTGGATGATTTTTCCTCCGGACGAGTGATTAATATTTTTTTACCCGCAAAGGCCGGGTTTCGATTGAAAGTTATCATCTAAAGGCGGGAACGCCCAATGGCCTGATGCCAAATTTTAAGACGTTCTTCTCTTTCTTTTGCGCTTAAGACGGGAATAAATTCCTTTTCTTTATTCCAATTTTTTTTAATCTCCGCTAAATTTTTCCAAAACCCCACGCCTAACCCAGCCATGAAAGCCGCGCCCAATGCCGTCGTCTCGATGATCTTCGGACGATAAAGCCGAAGCCCGGCATAATCAGCCTGAATTTGCATCAAAAGATCATTCTCAGAAGCCCCTCCGTCGACTCTTAAGACATTGATCGGACGCTTAAAGTCTTTGGCCATCGCCCGCAAAATATCAACGTTTTGAAGGGCGATTCCTTCCAAGGTCGCCCGTGCAATATGCCCACGCTGAGTTCCCCTCGTCAAACCGCAGAGAAGCCCGCGAACTTCAGGCTTCCAATAGGGCGCCCCCAAACCGGCTAAAGCCGGCACGAACTGAACGCCCCCGTTGTCTGAAACGGAAGAAGCAAGCCCTTCAACTTCCGAAGAAGAACGAATAATTTTAAGCCCGTCTCGCAGCCATTGAACGGCCGCGCCGCAAATAAAAGCCCCACCTTCAAGGGCGTAGCTTGGGCGTCCGTTTAAATAAAGGGCCAGGGTAGTCACATTTCCCCATCGGCTCAAGACTGGAGTTTGTCCGGTATGAAGCAAGATAAAACTGCCGGTCCCAAAGGTGCATTTAACATCCCCTGAGAATGTCCCCCCTTGTCCAAACAGCGCCGCCTGCTGATCTCCCGCCATTCCGGCAATAGGAATTCCATCTGGAAGATGCGGCATGTTTTTAGTCAAGCCCAAGATGCCCACATTTGGGCTGATCTCGGGCAGAACTTTCATCGGAACGCCTAAAACAGAGCACAACCGGCTGTCCCATCGAAGCGTTTTAAGATTCATCAAAAGCGTGCGGGAGGCGTTAGTCGCGTCGGTTTTGTGAACTTGCCCACCGGTTAATTTCCACAGCAGAAAAGAATCAATGGTGCCAAAGGCGATATCCCCTTTTTGAGCGCGCGTCAAAACCCCGGGGACATGGTCTAATATCCAGCGTATTTTGGTTCCCGAAAAATAAGGGTCCAGAAAAAGCCCGGTCTTTTGGTGGAACAATTTCTCCCGCCCCGCTTTTTTAAGAGAAGCGCACAGAGGGGCGGTTCTGCGGTCTTGCCACACAATCGCCGGATAAACCGCGCGCCCGCTTTTGCGCTCCCAGAGCAACGTCGTCTCGCGTTGATTGGTTAGCCCAATGGCGGCAACTTGAAATGCCGAAATTTTCGCTTCTTTAAGGGCTTGAGAGATTCCCTTTAAGACGGAATTCCAAATATCATCGGGGTCATGCTCAACCCAGCCGGGTTTGGGAAAATACTGCTTAAATTCATGAGTAACCTTGGCAAGAAGGCTCGCCTTAGAGTCGACAACGATGACGGTTGTCCCGGTCGTTCCTTGATCAACGGAAAGAATAAATTTCGGCGAAGCAGGGACTGTCCCCATTTCCTGTCAGGCCCCAGGCGAGCTCGGGGTTCCGTCGGAATTGTAGAGTTTATTGACGAGTTCCCTGATTTTTTGATCATCTCCGCCCGTGCGATAAATCTGATTGATATTTCTTATAAAGTCCATGGATTCCTTAATCACGGCGGGAGCATGGGGATCTTGCGCCGCGTTATTTAATCGCTGATAGGTCGTCAATAATTCTTCTCCGGTCGGGTAAATCGCCTTAATGCAATCGTATTCTCGGTGGAAAGCATAACTCTCGACATCCTCCGTCGATTCATGGCAAATATTCGGGTCGGAAGCGTGCCCCGCTTCATGAAAGAGAACACAGGCGGCCAAGGGGCGACCGACGGCAACCGCGATGCGGGCCAGATGCAAATGGAGATTGATCATGCCGGCCCTTTTCCCGGCCTTGTGGCCACCGCAGATCTTGTTATAGAGTCCCAATTCATTGGACGGTAAATCGGCGTAGGAAATGCGTTTGAGAGACTCCATCCCGTCAATTTTAGCTAAGGTGGCCTCAACTGTCGAACCCGAGTCTTGACCTTCATTAGTTTCGATTCTATCCTTAGCTGCGGAAATCAAATCTTCAATCGTCGCGGGAGATTCTCCCAAGTTTGGTTCGATTTTGTACGGATGAAGATGAGGCCGAATCAGAATCGCCGCTCCCGGCATCCCGAATTCATAATTGGCCTCAGCTTTTTTATGGATGGCGAAAACGGAAGCGTTCTTATTGGCGACCAAGCGCATGATTTCCTGCGTTTCATGCCCCAAATCCAACGCATTGGAAGAAGTTTCATTGTCCCCCGCCGACATGAACATCGGGTTTGCGTAAAGCGCGGAAACGGAGAAAAGAAGCAGGCCGAAGCATAACATCTTTCCTAAAGACGCTTTGGCACGCTCTCGCTTCGCGAGTAAGGAACGCAGAATCGCAAAAAAGCCCGTCCTCCATTGTTTTCGTTGCATTAATATTAATATAGCAAAGGAACCACATTCCGTCCTGGGCCTAAAGGCCTAGAACTTCTAGGCCTCTTTCCAAATAACCACAAGGTCGGCATTGTCCCGTCCTCAAGGCTACTGAGGAAAGGGACTATGACCCACGCTCGAAAATTCCCACCAATTCAACGTGGGAGGTCTGTGGAAACAAATCAACCGGCTGAACTGAGCGCAAAGAAAAACCCTGATGGCACAAAAGAGACGCATCCCGGCTAAAAGTCGCCGAGTCGCACGAAATATAGACGAGCTTTCTAATCGGCAGGCGGCCTAAGACCTTGGGAAGATGCGGAGCAAGCCCTGTCCGTGGAGGATCGCACAAAACGGCGGAGTCTTCCTTAATATCCCGCAGGGTTCGAGAGAGGACCGCTTCGGATTTTCCGGCTAAAAACCGAACACGATTGATTTTATTTAAGCGCGCGTTCTCCCAGGCATCCGCCACCGCCTGCGGATTTTCCTCGACACCGATAACTCGATCGGCAACTTGGGACGCCCACAAGCTGGTGGTTCCAACTCCGCAATAAAGATCCAAAACCAAGGCCGGGCGCCCGCCGTCAGCTAATCCCGCAATCGCCGTGCGGTATAAAATTTCCGCGGCGGGAGTATTGACCTGCAAAAAAGAACCCGCCGAGACCTTAAAGACAAAAGGGCCGATTCTTTCGGTCAGAGACTCCTGCCCCCAAAGCTTTTTCCATTTCCGTCCCAAGATGACCGAGGTTCTAAGCGCTTGGATATTTTGATGGATTCCCACAATTTGAGGGAACTCTTGAATTAAAGAATCAAGCGCGGGACCTTTGGGAAAATAATCGTTGCGGGTGATAAAGGCCAAGAGAGACTTCCCTTCGTGGTTTGAGCGTATCAACAAATGCCTCAGCCAGCCATTGCCGGAAACTTCGTCATAGATCGGCCAATTTCCTGCCTGAGCCAAAGCCTTGACCTTAAGAGCGATGCGAACTGAAAGATCCGATTGCACCGGGCAACCGGAAAATTCAACGATGCGGTGGCTTTGCATCTCATAAAAGCCGCAAACAATTTTCCCCTCTTTTTTCCCAAAGGGAATTTGAACTTTATTGCGGTAGTTCCAGACCTGCGGCGAAGCAATGGTTTCCTTCACATGGGGATTCTTAAACCCGCCGATTTTTTTGAGCGTATCGATGACGAGATTTCTTTTCTCAACGAGTTGCGTGGAATAACTCAAATGCTGCCAATTGCATCCGCCGCATGCGCCCATTTTGCGGCTCTCGGAGAAATGGAGAGAACACGCGGGATTTATGCGGCCCGGCCCCGGGGAAAGAATTTCCAGCAGTTTTCCGCGGGCGAAATTTTTCTTGGATTCGGTAATTTCGATTTGAACCCGGTCTCCCGCCGTAGTGAAAGGAACAAAGACAACGGGGCCGGTTTTTCCTTCGGGAACGGCAAGCCCCGCGCCTTCGACGGCCAAACCCTTAACCAAGGCCGTCAGTTTCTGGCCCGGAATTAAGAAGGAAGGGGCGGATTTTTCTGTTTGAATCGTAGGCTACCGCCCGCGTTTAAGGAGAGAATCAATCTCCATCCACAGATTTTCCATCGTGATCGGCTTGGAAAGAAAAATCGAGGCTCCGGCCAGAAGACCCTCAACTTGATCTCGCGGATCGTTGTAACGGAAAGAAGCCGACAAAAGAACTAGTGGGATGGTTTGAAAGCCGTCCATCCGCCGAATCAAGCGGCATAAATCAAAGCCGTGGATATCCGGAAGGCGAACGTCAACGATAATGACTGCGGGGCGTGAAACCTGAAGCTCTTTTAAAGCCGCGACCCCGGAAGCCGCGCTTTTGGCCTCGATGCCGCGCAAGGACATGACATCCAAAAAAGTCTCGCGGAAATGAGCGTCATCATCAATGAGGTAAACGAATAATTTTTTTGGGGATGGAACCTTCGCTAGCTTTAATTTGCTTAAAATTTTTGGGGATTCTTTTGCATTTCCGACTTGAAAAAGCTGACCCCGGCGTGAAAAAGTCCCCGCCTCTTCCGCCTCTTCCGGTTTTAACTCCATTACATTCATGTCTCTATTATATCCTGATTTAAAGAATTCCCTATAGGCCTAAAGTCCTAGATTTTCTCAGGCAAAGGACCTAGTAAAACAGGCCTTATTGGTCGAGATTCCGAGCGTGGCGGAGAAATTCCTGATGCATTTCCTGCTCGAGATTATCCATTTGCCGCATCTTTTTCAGCAGAAGCTGTCGGCGGTTATAGGGCTTGCTTTCGGTAATCGTCACATGGCGAAGAGGAGTGTGAATGGAAGGAACTTGCGAAGTGGGAACTTTCTTGGTCACCAGCGCCGACTCATCCATCGAAGAAGGTTCTTTCACATTGGTTTGATTGGCTACGGAATGCGAATCACTTTGGGCCACTTCAGGGCTTTGAACGGACGATTTTAAAGGCGCGCTTGAGGGCTCGGCGTAGGCAATGTCCATTCCGGCATTCTGATTGAGCCACTCTCTGATCACATCGGAGCGGATCGCAAAATTGACTGCGGTAATGGCCAGCCCGTCCGGGGCCCTACGGGCCATCATTGTATTCATCCCTACGATATCGGCGTTCGCGTTAAGAAGCGGCCCGCCGGAATTACCCCGGTTGATCGAGGCGTCGGTCTGATATCCATAGCGGCCTTTGACTCCGCCCAGATTGGCGATCATGGCGCTGATAATTCCGGTCGTCAGAGTCCAAAGCCCCCCGTCTTCGGGATCGCCAATCGCGGCTACAGGATCTCCGACTGAAATGCTGCCGGGATTGGCCAAGGACAGCGCTGGGCGTCCGGCTGCGGGATGATCGAGTTTCAAAAGCGCTAAATCAAGCGTGCGATTATAAAAAGCCACATGCGCCCGGATGGCGTGATTCAAATCCTTGTTCGGGTTTCCCGTCATGTGTTTGGGCTTGAGATAAACGCGAACCAAAGGCCATGGTCGCCCCGTCGATTTATGGATGACGACATGGGCATTGGTTAAAACCCGGTTTTTGGCGATCAGGCTGCCGCTTCCCAATTCTCCGTTTCCCCCTTCCGGGCCGCTGCAAATCACGGTCACGACCGAAGGCGCGGCCTTATCGTAAATTTTTCTGGGAGAGAATTTGCCCTCACCCGCCAAAGCCAAGTTGGGCGCCCAAAGAGCAAACGCGATTCCAAGAGCCAGTATTTTTTTCATCTTAAGCGCCTCTAACTACAATGTATCAGGAGATTTCCCTCTTGTCAAGAAGGATTTCTAAAAATCCCATCTGATTTTTTTATACAATCTCAAAATGGCGTTCCGCCGTCATCTTGGCTATGAATCTTGATATCAGCTCGCTTCAAAAGGCCCTCTTGAGGCTCGAAAAAAGCATGGCTTATCTCAATTCGGAAATGTCGCGCCGGGATCCCGATCTTAAGGAGGAGTTTGAAGCCGCCGCGGTTCAAGTTTATGAATTTACTTATGAATTAGCGTTTAAGATGATTCGCCGACAACTTTCACAAATCTCGGCAAGCCCTCAAGAACTTAAGGAAATGGCTTTTATGGACGTCATTCGCTCTGCCGCCGAGGCGGGGCTCATTCGCGAAGCTCTCCCCTTCAAGCGCTACAGAGAAGCCCGAAACCTGACTAGCCATACCTATGATCAAGGATGCGCGGATGAGATCATTTCTCTTCTTGATTCATTCGCCGCCGATGTCCGGTTTTTGGTTCGTCAGCTTGAGTCTCGCAATGCCCGTCATTGACGTCGCCCCGGAGCAAATCAAGATCATTTCCTTGATCCTCAGCCGTTTTGTTCCCGATATGGAAGTTTGGGCCTTTGGGTCCCGCGTCGTGGGAAACGCGGGGAAAAATTCCGACCTTGATATCGCAATCATCACTCAAACCCCGTTGGATCTGGCCTTATTATCAGATTTGAAAGAAGCTTTCCGAGAATCGGACATCCCGTTTAAAGTGGATATCCTTGACTGGTCAAGAACCAATCCCACATTTCAGGCGCTCATCAAGCGGCAATACGCGATATTGCCGCGATAATCGAATCACGGGGTGTGATTTTTTTTCACAGGGAAATCAACGCCCCCAGGCGGCAACAGCGGGAAGAACCATTTTTTGGATGGAAGGAATCTTTCCTTTTAGAGAAATGGGCTCATAGGAGCCCGGAAGAATTACCGGGGCCGGGGCGAAAGCCTTGTTTAAAAGAGTCGCCAGGCGCACGCCGGCTTTTTCAAGGCGCAAATCAACGACCGGGCGCATTTCATCTTCATAAGCAGAAGTCACCATATCGCCGCCGGACGCGTGATAATCGGGATAAATTTGATTTTGGGCGATTTCATAGCCTTCCAAAGCCATATCGGCCAAACTGGCATTGGCCCAAACAACTGCGTCCTGATCTGAAATCTCCCCCTCCAAGGTTTGGGCCAGACTTTCCGGGTCCATGGTCTTGGCTTCGGAAGCGGGTTCAATAAGATCATCCCACAAGGCATGGAGATTCGTCGCCTTTCCGCCCGATTCAAAGCTCATTTTTTTGAGGTTCCCACCCCGGTCGCTAGTCCCGTCCGGAAGGATTTCCGTCGCATTGTGGAGCGGCTGATGGAGATCGCCCACCAAATGCGTGACAAACATGAGAGCCTGTTGTTTTTGATTCAGGGAAGCGGAAGAATCGGAAAGAACTTGAAGATGGCTTTCGATTTGATCAATCGAACACTGGCCATCGGATCCGCAAGCGGAACCAATAGCGCCGGAAGGGTTTTGGCTGTTGATGGGAATGTCGATAAAATGCCAGCTCGCGGTTTCGGGCATCGGCGGAAGCGTGAAATTTCCGCAAGAAACGTCTTGTTTGGCGTATTTGATCCAGTCCGCGCAGTTGGCAACCTCTTCCAAATTGCCCTGGGGGCCTAAAATGGAGGCAACTTGATTTTTCGCCTCGGGGCTCAAGCGCGACTCGGCAATGAGAGCCACGACATCATGCCCCACCGGCCCCCAAGCCCACAGTCTCGATTGACAAATAAACAAGGCTGAAATTAATAAGGAGAATATCGCCGCGCGACGCGTGTTCATGGTCTGCCTCCGGGCCCAAGCTACCGACAGCCCTATTCTATCACAGCCGCGCGTTTTTTTACCGCCACGAAACGGGAGGCCATAGCCCGCCGGAGGGTTCGGAGGAAGGCTCCGAGGCCTTGGTCGCCTCGGCTTTGACGCGGGCTTCGAGTTTGGCATGATAGCCTTTAAGGCGCGCTTCCAAAATTTCACGCTCCTTGTTCCACATTTCCTTTTCGTGATTGAATTGTTCGACTTCGATCTCGCGTGTTTTTCCTTCTTTTCTTAGCTTTTGCTCAAGTTCAGCGACGCTTCTTTCTAAGGCCAAGTTTCCAATCACCGCCGCCTCGATTTCTTTTCTCAGTCGCCCCGCTTCCTCAAGGGCGGCCTGCCGCTCGTTTTTGAGAAGCTCCATTTCCTTCTGCGCCCCAGTGAGTTTCAAGTCCGCAGCCATAGCCGCCTGCCGGGTCTGGGCGAGGCTTTTTTCAAGTTCTACCAAGCGATCCATTTGATCCGCGCTTTGCGCCCTCGCTTCCTTAAACTCGCCGCTCAAGGCCTCATGCCTTTCAACAAAATCAGCCAGCTCTTTTTTCATCCGCGCTTCATTGGATTTCTCCCGTTCTTCAAGCGCCTCCGCGCGTTCAAGAGCTTGCGCCAGGGAATTTTCAAGCGCGACGGATTTTTTCCAAAGCTCCTCATTTCTTTTTCTGCTTGCGGCAAACTCTTCCGAAAGAATTTGAATCCGCCCTCTTAAATTCTCGATTTCTTTGCCTGAAATTTCAGATCGGGTCTCTTCCGCGCCCAATTTCGCCTTAAGGTTCTGAGATTCCTCAAGAAGCTCCAAGGCTTGCTTGCGCCACATTTCCGAATTTTTCGACCATCCTTCTTTATCGGCTTGATATGCGGCCCTTTCCGCTTCCCGGGCTATCGCCATGCGGTCCAAACCCGCCTGAATTTGAAGGTTTTTTTCCTCAGACAAGGCCAAAAATTTTTCCAGGTCGATGTTCTTGGGGCCCAGTTCCTTGACCCTTGAGCGCCAACTCTCCAATTCCCGCATTAAAAGGGCCCGTTCTTCGCTATGAACTTTTTCCAGAGACTCCCGCCTCTCCTCTAGAATCCGTTCCGCCATCTGAACGCGCAAAGACACTTCTTCCTTAATTTCTTCGCGAAAACCCTTGAGAGCCGATTGAAGATGCGCCCGTTCTTCCTTGTAATAACTCTCAAAATGCGCTTTTCTTTCATCCAAACGCTTGGAATCGGCCTCAAGCTGCGCCTTTTTGTCGGCCAACTCCGCATTTTTAGACGCGAACTCTTCTTCGATCGCTGTTCGTCTAGCTTCGACGGAAGCTTCCGTTCGACGTCGGCTCTCTCGTAATTCATCTTCCATTTCGGTTTTTAGGCGCTGGAAATCGCGCTCAAGGATTTCCCTTCGGGAGGCGTAATCCTTTTCCAAATGCAGCTGCTTTTGTGAAAGCATCTCTTGAAGCTGGGAGACCTCCAATTCTTTTTTCGCGAGCAAAGCGACATCAAGTTTTCCGTCTAATTTCAGGGACAGATATTCTTCCAGCTTCGCGTAATAGAGTTCCCGCTGAGTGGATTCCGCATTTTTAAGCCCAATCGTCTTTTGAAGGGAAATCAGATTTTCTTGGGCTTTTTCGCGCGCGCGTTCAAGAGCGTTGAACTTTTCAGCGAGTCCAGAATGGTCTTTCTCAAGGGACTGAATTTTTTCAAGAGCCCATCTCAAAGCCAAACGCGCGGTGTCAAGGCTTTGAATCGACTCTATATCTTGAAGAGACCTGGGTTCATCCATCCTACCCAATTTAACAGGGGCGTGTTACAAATTTAATTCAAAAAGCCGCTTCCGCATCTACTGGCAGACGATACCGGCTTTTCGTAGGTCCTGGAGATGGGCGCGCAATTGCTTGCAGTTCAGGTGAAGATGGGGCGGGTCAGGCGGCCTCAACGGAGAATGGCCAAACTTCCCGAGCAGAAACCATCTGTCTGAGTTCCCGTTTCAAAGAAACCCCGGACGCTCAAGCCGCCAAATAGCCGGAAATCAGCGGCAGGGGAAGAAATAAATTTTAACGGAAGGATTCTGGTAGGCAAGCCCCCCCCCCCGAAACTCGTGGGAAACCGCTTCAGCAAGAACTGATCTTTGGCGTTGAGCCAGAAATAAAACGGACAGGACAGTGACGAAACCCTGCCCAAAAGATCCTTGACTCGTTTGCGCGCCGCCAAGACGGGCTCGTCGCGCTTATCGCCGTCCGCATAACCGTAAGTATGGAGCCATTCGGCTCCTTCCAGCGCTTCGCCAAAATCCACTTTTTGGAGATAGGTTTCTTCCTTGCTGAGGCGGACGCCCAAGGAATGTCTGACGGAAGGCAGAACACACCACGCTTCCAAAAATTTATCAGGGTCCGCGTGAGAAGCCTTAATCATTTGGGCGACATTGCCAAAATACTTCTCCATCTGGAACGGTCCCACAAAATTAGGGTCAGAGGACGGGGTCAGGACCGTCGCTTCGGTATAAAGCGACAACAATTCGTTGGTATCGATGGACAGAGATAGAAAAAGAGAGTCCTGCGGGGTCTTGTTTCGCACCCAAGCCAAGGCCGATTCCACGTTTTGCGGCAAGCCGAACATCCGGTAGGCCGCTTCCGCGCCGCTCTTCTCGTTGGCTAAAGTCAAAGTAATCAAGAATGAGCAGGCAACGATGGCGAGACGCTTGTCCCACCACGGCTTGAAAGCGATCCACTTGGAAAAAACCAGGAAAAGCATACGGCACCCAAAAAAAATCCCCAAAGGAATGAAATGAAACGGCTGCATCTGCGCTCCTATCACGACCTGGGCATTTCGGCAGAGAAAAGCCGCCATTTGGGTGCAAATCAATATCAGCTAGGCCGCCCGGCGCCGCGAATCCTTCTCTCGATTAAAAAAGAAGGCCCCGAAAGCCATCGCCAACAGATGCCGCATTGCTAAAATAAGTTATGCACTTATCCACAGCCACTCACAGAAAGAAAAAGTCGCCAAAAAGAAAGAGGAACGGCCTTGACATTAAAATAGGCATCCGTCTTTCTCTCGCTCAAAATCAGGTAAAATTTACGGATGGGAAATAAGACCGCGCGAAGCCTAATTGGACTCGGAGATTTAAACGGGTTTTTCGGTCTTGCCTTCGACAATCTGACGGTCCTTTCTTTTTTGGCCGGAATCTTGATTTTTGGATTTCATTTTCCCGAAAGCATCGTCTATGGAAGAATGTTCCCGGGAACGGCCTTGGGCGTTCTTTTTGGAGACCTCGTCTATACCTGGATGGCCTATCGTTTGGCTAAAAAAACGGGAAAAGAATCCGTCACCGCCATGCCGCTGGGACTGGACACGCCGTCAACCATCGGAATTGCCTTGACGGTCTTGGGGCCGTCTTTTATCGCGCTTAAAAATCAAGGCCTTCCCCCCCATGACGCGGCCATTCAAGCCTGGGAAATCGGCATGGCAACCATGATTTCAATCGGAGTTTTAAAACTCATTCTATCCTTTTTCGGCGATTGGATAAGACGAGCAGTGCCGCAAGCGGGGCTTTTGGGCTCTTTGGCCGGCATCGGGCTGGCCTTAATTGGATTTATCCCCTTGGCCGAAGTTTTCGGAATGCCTTTAGTCGGCGTTTTGTCCTTGGGGCTCATTCTCTATTCCCTGGTCGCCCATAAAAAACTCCCGGGGAATTTTCCCGGCGTGCTCACCGCCATCGGCCTTGGAACTTTTCTCTACTACCTCGCGGCTCCGCATGGACTCGTGGGCGGACATTATTCTCCCCCCAACATCAGTTTTCATTTCGGGTTTCCGCTTCCGACATTGGGGTTTATCCACGGCTTCATCCCTTCTCTTAAGTATCTGCCCATCGCCCTGCCCTTTGGAATCTTAACCGTGGTTGGCGGAATCAACGTCACCGAAAGCGCCAAGGTCGCGGGCGATGATTTTAACACGCGGGATATTCTTTTAACCGAGGCCGTCGCCACCTTGATTGCCGGAATCTTCGGCGGAGTCGCGCAATCAACGCCTTACATTGGGCAACCCGCCTATAAGCACATGGGAAGCAAAACCGGGTATACCCTTTTAACCGGACTTTTTATCGGGCTGGGCGGAATTTTGGGATATTTGGGCGCCATCGTCGAAATTATTCCCCGGGCCGTCATCGCGCCGATTCTCATTTTCGTCGCCCTGGACATCATCTGCCAGGCGTTTCTCGCCTGTCCGGCCAAACACGCCCCCGCCGTCGCCTTCTCTTATTTTCCCACCATCGCCCGGCTTCTCCAAATTAAAATTTCAAATCCGGATTGGATCAGCCCCGAAAAATTACAAACGCTGATGTCTGCCGTCGGCAAAGGGCTTCCGGAGGTTCTCGTCATTACCGCCTTGGGAAACGGATTTATTCTCACTGCCATGCTCTGGGGCGCTTTCATGGCCGAAATGATCGACGGGAAACTCAAACGCTCATCTTTTTATTTGGCGCTTCTGTCTTTCTTTTCCTTTTTTGGCGTGATTCATTCCGCCTCCGCAGACGGAGCGATGTATTGGCCCTGGACCTTATCTTATCCCGCTAATCAAATTCCGTACCAATTTAGCGAGGCTTACGCCCTTTTAGCCGCGCTTTTCTTCGCACTTTCATTTTCCAAGCATTCAAAGGCTGCCGGAGATTTGCGTCATGCCTAGACTGATGAGTTTGTTTGGAATTGCCGCGATGCTTATTCTTGCGCGAATGCTAGGCCGCCGCGGCAAAAAAATCAACTGGGCCGTGGTGGGTTGGGGACTATCACTTCAATTTGTTTTCGCGCTTTTTATTTTAAAGACTTCAAGCGGACATTGGGTATTTGCCAAGATCAATACCCTCGTGACCGGCCTTTTAAATTTCCAGGAAGAAGGCGGGAAATTCGTCTTCGGCGCCCTCTCCATTCCCCCGGGCCAAGCCAATTCCTTGGGGTTTTTCTTCGCTTTCCAAGTTCTGCCGAGCGTTATTTTTCTTTCGTCTTTAATGTCGGTCTTTTATTACCTAGGGATCATGCAATGGGTGATTTCCCTGATCGCGCGGCTGATGAAAAGGGCCATGAAAACTTCCGGAGCGGAAACCTTGAATGCCGCCGCCAACATCTTCATGGGTCAAACCGAGGCCCCGCTTTTGGTCAAGCCCTATTTGGAGAAAATGACGGAATCCGAGCTTTTCTGCGTAATGGTCGCGGGAATGGCGACCATTTCCGGCGGGGTCATGATCGCCTATGTCGGCCTTTTAAAGGCCTATATTCCCGATATCGCCGGGCACCTGATGGCGGCCAGCGTCTTGTCGGCCATCGGCTCTTTGGTTGTCTCAAAACTGGCGTTTCCCGAGACCCAAACGCCCGAAACCATCGGCTTTGTCCCCATCGTCAGCGCGGGAAGCGACTCCAATGTTTTGGAAGCGGCGGCCAGCGGAGCCGAAACCGGACTTAAACTGGCCTTAAACGTTGCGGCGATGCTGATTGCCTTCATGGCGATATTGGCGATGGTCAACGCCGGTCTCCATATAATTTTTGGATATTTCGGGCGCCCCGACATCGGACTTGAATTCATTTTAGGGCGCGCCTTGTCCCCGGTTGCGTGGATACTCGGCGTTCCTTGGAAAGACTGCAAAACGGTCGGATTTTTAATGGGCGAAAAAACCATCCTCAATGAATTTGTCGCCTACACCGACATGTCCAAGATTTTAGCCGGAAGCGCCCACGCTCTGTCCGTCAGATCTCAAATCATCGCCGTTTATGCCCTCTGCGGCTTTTCCAATCTTCTTTCAATCGGAATTCAAATAGGAGGAATCGGAGTCTTAGCGCCGGGACGCAGAAAAGATCTCGCGCGCCTAGGCGTTTACGCCTTGATTGCCGGGTCTCTCACCTGTTTCTTAAGCGCCGCCATCGCCGGACTTCTGATCTAAAATGCTCCATTCAATTCTAAACCTCATCCGCCAAATTTACGACGTCAAGGCCTTGATCAGTTGGGGCGGGATTTCGCTTATCGCGATGATTATCTTCGCCGAGACCGGGCTCTTTTTTGGATTTTTCCTTCCTGGAGATTCCTTGCTGGTCACCGCTGGAATCTTTGCGAAAACCGGAGAGCTGTCTATTTCCTGGCTTTTGCTGGCCGCATCCATCGCCGCCATATTGGGAGATCAAGTTGGATACGCCCTCGGCTTTAAGGCGGGACACGCCCTTTTTCAAAGGGAAGATTCGC
>JAJZCM010000019.1 GCA_021846045.1 bacterium
AGCGCGACGTGCTTTGACATCTTATACTTGTTGACGACCTTGCCGACGGCTACCCCGATTTCGTTCGCGCCCTTGTTCTTGAGTTCACCCCGCGCGACCATAGCCTGGATTTTCTGCAACTCCATCTTGGTCGCCTCAAGCAGGGATTGCCGCTTGTGGCCGCGCATCTTGCGAAGCTCTGGATTCAGGCAGACGACCAAGCGCTCACCCGGATAATCGGGGTGCGTGATCTCACAGAGGTTGCGTTTGTCGAACAAATCCATCTGCACGGCTTTGTCTTCGACGAGTTTTTTGATCCCCTGCGGCTTGAGCGCCGCGATCCAGTCCACGCCGTCGATCGTTTTGAGTTCGTCGATCTGCGCCTGGGTGATCATGCTCCGGTCGCCGACGATCGCCATCGTCTTGATGCCGAAATCCTCTTTGACTTTATGGACCTGCGGTATTAAAGTTTTCGGATCGCCCGTGTTCCCCTTGAATACCGAGACGGCGACGGGGCGACCACGCTCGTCGGTCAACAGTCCCCAATTGACCTGAAGCGTGCCCCTTTTCACATCCCTGCTTTTGCCCAGGGCGGCCAGCGGACAGGTAACGCCCTCAAAATAGCTCGAGGTCAAGTCGAACAGGACCAAGCCGCCCTTCGTCAAATGTCTGGCGGCGAGTTTTTTCTCGATGCGCGGCTGGCGCTTGAGCAGCCAGTCCATGGCATCGTAAAGATCATCCTCGTCGGCGTCGGTGATGCCAAGTTCCGTGGGCAATGTCGTCGTGTGCCACCAGCATGTGGTTGAGAGCTTGCTGTCCGGCTCAAGGATGCGGGCGGCGACCATGCCCAAGACTAGGTCGCGCTCGCGCGAGAGCTTCGATGCCAAGAGTCCTTCAAAGCCCAGGCGCGTCATCGCGCGCAAGGCGGCATCAACGTGGCCCTGATGCTGTGAATCCACGATTTCAAAAAGTTCGCGCACGGGCGCCAATTTTTCACCTTGGAGAAGAAGACGCAGCGTCTCCACTTTGTCTTTGGGCCAGTGGCTCAGGTTGGTCAAGGTTCTGCTCTTGACCTTGCCGTGCTCCCGATAGGACTCGCGCAGGAGGATGGCGGGGGGCGAATTTCGATTGGGTATCGTGTGTATGAACATGCTTACTATAATACGAATAATAAAGCGTATTATAAATATATAAATACGCGTAAAATGTAATTTACATGCCTGCATCATGCACATAAAAAAGATGAAATCTGCTGGCAGGATATAGGTTTTTAAGAAAAACGGGCGGGAAACTTCAGATTAGAATTTAGTAACGGCGCCATGCGCCCCTACAGGGACAGTATGAAGCAAAAAATCCTCCAGCGCAAGGGGCTCGGCTGATTTTTACCGATTTTTTACTTTTTAACGGAGAGGACGATATCCATGTCTGATGCCCTCTTCAATCCACTCCTTAAGGCTCATATCCCTCACGGAAATGGCTCTGATCCGGTTTCCTTATTTATTTTGGGTCTTACTTGGTTGAAGAACCTCGTCCAAATTAATTCCCAAGAGCGGCCATTGGGATTTCTCATAGCGGGCGAAGTATTCCAAGGCGAGAACGTCTTTAACGACGCTGTTAAAAGCCGCGTGTCGGATATAGGTTTCTCCCCCCTTCTGAATGACAAACACTTGGTGGGAAATTAAAACCGGCTCGCGAGGATTTTCGCCGCGAACGAGATTGGCAATGGTTCCCGATGGAATATTTTCCAGGCGATCGGCAAAATCCCGAATCGGCAAATAGGGGATGGACGCCTCTTCATCCGGCATCTCTTGGCCTATTTCGCGCAGATTTTGAAGCAACGCCTCCTTTTCTTGCGGCGTCATCCTTGAAAAACCCTGGATGTCCGACAATTTCTTTTCCTGATACCATTTCTTCTTTGATATCCACTTGGAAGCGACCTCGAGATCCGGCCCCGCGACCGTGGCCGTGATATCTTTGATGAACCCGGCGGCAACGTTATTAGGAATCCAGTCAACCGATGGAAAATGATTCCTCGTTTGATAGGACACCACTCCGCCCTTATAGCGAATGCGCTTGAGAATTTCTTTGGCTTGGTCTAAGTTCTCAGCTAAAGACAAGGCCATCGTTTCTTCGACAAAGGTCGTGCAGTCAACCGCGGAAAAAGAGATGAGCGGCTTTCGGTCAAATTCCCCCTGGGGGCCTTCACCCAACGGCCCGAGATGATACGGCGTTCCCAAGAAATGCGCGCTAATCTCAATGATCCGGTCCGAGAGCCCCGGAGTCTGTTCATGGATTTTTGAGATAGTCCGGCTGATCTCACGGGGATTCATCTGATAAAACGGCCTCTTCGAGTTATTCAAAGCGCGGCAATTCCAGCAGAGAAAAAACAGTGGAAAAAACAAAAGCTTTACTCTCATATCTTTTTCATAACCGCTCAGGTTCGTCATTCCGGCGAAAGCCGGAATCCAAAAGATCGCTACTCTGGACCCCGGCTTGCGCCGGGGTGACGTGAGTAGTTTATCTTTTTCACAAAACCGTATCTCTATTTAGAACTTTAACAGAGTTAAATAAAAAAATCAAGAATGCGTTTTAGCCAACTTAAAAAGGAGTCGAATTATATCCCATTTTCTTTAGCAGCCAGCCGTAGAAAAACGTCATATAAAGCATGCCGCGCCGGCCGATAAAGGACGAATCAACCCCATACGGGGTTTGATAGGCCAGCCCGATTTGATACCAGTCCGTCTGGTAGTTAATCTCGTAGCTGGTATAGCCAGCCGTCGCCCCTTGATGTCCATTCGCGCTTTCATTAATCAAGGTCCGGCTCTCAATGGCGGGAACCACTTGATCCAGAAAGCTGGGCACATTCCAACCGACTACGTCGTGAAGATACAGGAAACTGTATTCAAGAGCCCCGTCAAAGCGGGCGGAGTTCCCAAAGTCATAAAGTCCGACATACGGAGACAAAGGCTCCGGGCCGCTACTGCCGAAAGGGGTGATGCCCGCAATATCGGTCTGAATGGCGAAGGGACGAATCCAAGAGACGGGAATATCCCCCATCCCTTTATTAAAAAGCAGATAGCCGTAAAGCGTCATCGGATTTCCCTGACCAGCTTGGGAATATCCCATCGGGGTTGTCGCGCGCACGATCGCGGTGGCCATGATTTCATGCGGCGCATTCTCGTAAAACATATATTTTCCTTGAACTCCGAAATACTGAAAGCCCGTGTGCGCGCCGCCGGGGGTTTGAACGTCCTCATAGTGAGACTCAAGCCGAAGACTGAAAGAATGCGTCAAGCGCTTTTCAAGCGCAATGGGAGTCTGAAAAAGAGTGGAGCCCCCGTAGCCCGGGCTCAAGGACGGCGCGACGGTAATTTGATTATCAATATCGGCGTCCTTAACCACCAATGGCTCAATGAAAATGCGCTCGCCCGCCCGCGCCAAATCGCTGTTATAGACTCCGGTCGCCGTGTGAGAGCTTGGATGAACCGCCAGAGAACTCGTGGCGCCGACCGTTTGAGCGGCGCACAAGCCGCAGAAGGCGATTAGAAAAAACTTCTTCATAAAAACCGCGCGACCTCATCGCGCGAAAAACGAGGGAACGCCCCGCGTCCCCGCTCGCCTTTTAATACGACTCCTTTTCCCCGAAAAGCCCGTCCGATTATGGAAGCCGGAATTTTAAGGCGTGAAAGCTTGTTTAGAATTTTCCTCGACGCTTGGGGGCTTGAAGCAATCAAAAGAGCCCCCGAGGACAAAGATCCCAGAGGGTTTAGGCCATAGAAATTCAACAGCCGCTGCGCGCATTCTAAAATGGAAATTTTCTCTTTTTCAACGATGATTTGAACCTTGGAGGCCTCAGCCATTTCATAAAGAGCGGATGAGAGCCCGCCCTCGGTGGGGTCGTGCATGGCATGAACGCCGCCCAACTGATAAGCGGCCAAGGCCTCTTTAACAACCCCAAGGTTTTGAATCAGATTTTCGCATTCTTGAGCAAACCGCGTCCCAAATTTTGAGCGCACTTCGGATTTTCTCTCCCGCGCAAGAACGGAAGCCGCCTCCAAAGAAATGCTTTTCGTCAAAACAATCTCATCGCCCGGGCAAACCCCCGAAGTCGTCAAGGCTTTTTTGCCGAGAACCTCCCCCAACATAATCCCGGTTAGAACCGGGCGCGTGACGGCGGAAGTCACCTCGGTATGTCCCCCAATAGAAGAAACGCCGAAAAGGCGGCAAGCGCGCTCAACCTCGGAAAAAATTTTTTCAATCATTCTCGGATGGGCGGACGTCTCGGGAAAAAGGGCCGAACAGAGAAACCATCTCGGCTTTGCCCCACGGGTCGCGATATCGTTGGCATTGACGGCCACCGCATAAAAACCTGCATTGCCCGACAAAAAAGTGACTGGGTCGACCGCCGCCGCGATCATTTTTCCGCCGACCGACAAAACCGCCGCGTCTTCCCCAACGGCGGGCCCCTGTAAGACCTTGGGATCGGAAACATGGAATTTTTTAAGCATCCGGGACAGAAATAAAGGCGGAAGTTTTCCCGCCGGAAAATTAGCGCGGGGCATAAGAGGTTTGCTTTTTAAACATGGAATAAAGGTAGAACGAAGAGGCCGCTAAGAGCCCCGGATAAATGGGGGCCAATCCCAAGGGCCGCTTAAGAAAAGTCCAAAGAGCCGCCGCCCCGCTTCCGCCAAGCATGATTTTAACGGCGTCTTCCGAGCGGGGCTTTAAAGAAGGAAAATATCCCAAACACAACGGAAATAAAAGCCCGGCGACCGCGATGGAACTGAGCGTGTACCAAATGTCAACGACCGACGGCAAAATCACCGCAACGACCGTCCCCAAAATCAGGCCCGCCACTAGCCCCGATTGAACATGCCGCGTCTCGGAGAGGCCGGGAACCTTGAAGAACTTCCAGACGATGTCTTTTCCCAGAGTCGAGGCAAACAAAAAGGCCAGAGAGCTAAACGCCGCAAAAATGGCGCCGAGCATCCCGACATAGAAAAATCCTTTCCATAGCGGCGGAAGAATCCGCGCGGCCAAAGCCGGGTAAGACAGAACCGGGTCTTTTAAATCCGGCAAAATAGCCCGGGCATAGAGCCCAGCCACCGTCGTTATAAAGTCAAACAATATCCAAAACAGGACGCTGATTAGAATTCCTTTTCTTGCCGTCTCCGGGCTTTTGGCCGCCAAGCATTTTTGATAAAACGTCGGCTCGACTAGGGTCCAGAGGCCTAAAAACCACCAAGAACCGATATAGCCCAAGCTTTTTCCCCCGCTCCACTCCAAATGCGTTTTGGGGAGATGGGTCCGAAGAAAGGAAAGCCCGCCCCAAGCGTGGTAGGCGTAGACGGGCAAAACAATGAGACCGCTGTACATCAAGATAAAATGCAAGACATCCGCCCGCACGTCCGAGCGAAATCCACCGACAAAAAGAAACGCAGTGGCTGACGCCATCGCGATGAAAAAAGAAGCCCACAAGGAAATCCCAGCCAAGGACTTAACCAAAACCCAGATCATGAGAATATAAGGAGCTGGGGAAACGAGCAAAAGCAAAAGAGCCGCCCCAACGCCGGAGGCTTTGGTCCCGTAGAATTTTTCCAAAAGCTCGGGCAAGGTCACCGCCCCCGAACTCGCAATTTTAGGGGCCAGAAAATACGCGTAAATAAGGGCGAAAAGATAATACGGAAAGCCCAAGACCACCCAGTTGAGTAGGCCGTAGCGGTAAGAAAACTCCCCCACGCCCAGAACCCCGCCGTACCAACTAGAAACCAAGGCCGCGACGAAAATGGGAAGGCTGAGGCCCCGGCCCGCCAACAAATAGTCCGCCATCTCGGAATTGTTCTGATTTTTTCGGTAGGACCAAAAGCCCACCGCGAGGTTGGCCGCAAAATAGGCCGCGATGACGGCGTAATCAACAAAACCGAGAGAAAATCTCATACTGATTTCTTATAATACTAATATGAAAGAAACATTCCTAACGCGAGCCGGCTATGAGAAACTCGTTGACGAGCTCGAGCCGCTCAAAAAAATGAAAAATCAGCTGTCTCAAGATATCGCCGAGGCCCGAGAAAAAGGAGATCTCAAGGAAAACGCGGAATATCACAGCGCCAAGGAAAAACTCGGCGAGGTGATGGGCCGAATCGCGAAAATACAAGACAAGCTCGAAAGCGCGCGAATTATCGACGATTTGGAGGTTCCCAAGGACGTCGTTTCCATCGGCAACCGCATCACGATTCAAAATGAATCGGGAGACGAGTCTGTCTACACGCTCGTTGGCGAGGATGAATCCGACCCCGCCGAGGGAAAGATTTCCGTCTATGCGCCCATCGCGCAAGGCCTTTTGGGTAAAAAAATCGGCGAAACCGTCACCGTAACTCTTCCCGCAGGCCCCCGACGCTTTAAAATCCTTAAATCCGAGCCCGCTTTATAGACGCCGGCAAAATAGCTCAAGCCTTAAAGGAACGCGCGCTTGAAATTGGAGCCGATCGTGTCGGAATTTCTCCCGCCGCGGCATTTCCAGAGGCGAAATCCTACCAGGAATGGGTCTCAAAATCTTACCACGGGTCCATGGCTTACATGGCGAAAAACCCGAAGACGCGCGCCGACATCCGGCTTTGGTGGCCACAGGCCCGCTCGGTTCTCATCTGCGCCTTTGATTATTCCGCCAACAAAAAAGCGCCTCTTCCCCAAGGCCATGGCCGCGTCGCGCGCTACGCGGGGGAAAGAGATTATCACCTCGTTTTAAGAGAAAAGATGGAAACGCTCTCTTTACAACTCAAAACGCTGGAGCCCTCCGCCGATTCAAAGGTCTTTGTCGACACCAGCCCCATTCTTGAGAGGCTCTACGGGCATTTTGCGGGCCTTGGCTGGATCGGCAAGAACACGATGCTTTTGTCGGAAAAGGGCTCTTATTTTTTCCTGTCGGGAATGGCGATGAATCTCGAACTCCCGCCTGACGAGACTGAAACCAATCATTGCGGCAGTTGCCGAAGATGCCTGGAAGCCTGCCCGACCGGCGCTTTTCCCCAGGAACGAGTCATGGATGCCGGCAAGTGCATTTCTTATTGGACCATCGAACACAAGGGAGAAATTCCTCAAGAGAAACATTCAGGGATGGGGGAATGGGTATTTGGATGCGACGTCTGCCAAGAAGTCTGTCCGTTTAACCGCTTTGCCTCTTTCGGACGCACATTTAAAACGCCGGGATACGAGAGCCTTCCGCTCAAGGAAATCACGCAATGGACAGACAGCGAATTTAAATCCCGTTTTTCAAAGACGGCTCTCGCCCGAACCAAACGCGCAGGCCTCCTAAGAAACGCCCGCATCGCCCTTAAAAACGCCGTAACTACTCACGTCACCCCGGCGCAAGCCGGGGTCCAGAGTAGCGATCTTCTGGATTCCGGCTTGCGCCGGAATGACGAACTTGAGCAGTTACAAAACGCCGAGAAGCTCCCACCATGCGATTAAGATTATTTTCTTGTTGTCTTTTCCTCTTATCTCTTGGCGTCCAAGCCCACGCCCAAGACCAAAATAACAACCAGGATCAGATCATCGTCAAAAATCTAAAACCCCCAACCACCTCTCAAACCGACGTGGATAAAACTCCGGCCCTGGTCAGGTGGATGTTCTACAAGCAAGATCGAAACATCCAGGTCATCGTCCCCATTCTCGCGACCGACCCCAACAGCGGAACCTCGATAGGAATCATGCCCATCTGGGTCAAACAGAAAAAGAATTCAGATGACATCCAAAGCATCACGGCTCCTTCCATCACCGAAAACCAATACTTTGGCCCTGAAGCGACCTATCGGTATTATTACTTCCCGAACCAATATGAAAGCTTCACCGCCATAGGCACGATCGGAAAATATGAAAACGAAGCCCTCATCGAATACAAAAACCTGCGCTTTGAAAACACCGGAACCGACTTCGATTTTCGCCTGCATAAAAATACCAACGCCGGAGGACTTTTTTACGGCATCGGACAAAACTCGGCTTACGGAAATGAGTCCAGTTATATTTCCCATGCCTGGAGCTACAACGTAACCGCCGGACACGCGATTGTGCCCGGCTCCAATTGGCGAATAGAAGCCAATAGCCATCTTTTGTCCGAACGGGTAACCAACGGCGTCATTCCCGGCATGCCCGGAATAAAAACGCAATTTGGCGGATATGTTCCGCAAAATTTCCAACAAGTCCAGGAAGGAAGGCTAAGTCTCAATTACGACTCACGGGACAGCGCAGTTACAACCACCAAGGGAGCTTTCCTTCAGGCTTATTCCGGTTATTCCGTGCGCGGAATCGCCAGCAGTTATAATTACAATCGCTACGGAATCGACGGGCGTTATTTTTACCCGTGGCCCAATCATCCAGACAACGTTCTAGCTTTCCAAATTCAAGGGCAGCAGCTTTACGGCAACGCGCCTTTTTGGCTTATGCCGGAACTGGGCGGGAAATACAGCCTTAGGGCTTACGCCTATGGCCGGTATATCGACAACGGAATGTACGCCGCCAACATCGAGCAGCGTTTTAAGGTTTATGAGGCCAAAATGGCGGGAGTGCCGACGGAAATTGAAGTGGCCCCTTTTGCCGGAATCGGCAGCGTTTTTGCCGATCCCACCGATGCCACGGCCCGCTATTCCCGCCCGGTTTTTGGAACCGCCATCCGCGCAATCGCAAGACCCCAGGTCGTGGGTTCTCTTGATTTCGGAGTAGGCCAAGAAGGCCTGGTCGCCTTTATGGACATCAACTACGCGTTTTAAAAGCGGCGAGGGCTTCTCAATCCCCTTCCCAATTTTCATCGAGAGAGTCTTCCGACAGGAAAGAGCGGCACCAGGGACATCTTCGCACGGGGCCATAAGTGCGGTGGCAATCGTTTTCCGAAGACCACCATTCCTCGAAAAACATCGGAACGGTCTTTCGGCATTTGATGCAAAAGCGAATCAAGGTAGCGCCGCAAGACCAGCAAAACTTGGGGAACTCTTCTCCTTCCGGATGATGAATCAGCGACCGGCACACCCCGCATTGGATGTCGGTATGAACATGAAATCTGGGCCTAAGAACCTCTTTCTTGTCTTTTCTCTCTCTTTTATCTTTAGCCATACGCTCCCCCTCAACCGGTTAAGACAAGGCCGTCATCCAAACGGTTTTAAATTCCAAATATCTCCGCATCCAGGACCGCCCCTGGGCTTGGGAACTTTCCCAATCCGCGGGATTATGAACCCAAATCCGTTTCATATTGCTAATCGACAATTCTTCGATTTTTTTAGCCAACTCTCGGTCGCCCGAGAAATCAAGCCCCGAAACGGCTCGATGCTCCGCTAAAATGGGCGAGAGTTCCCCGGCTTTTCCGGTAACGATGTTGACCGCTCCGGCCGGCATGTCGGAAGCGTCCAAGACTTCGATTAAAACCTGGGCCGCCAAGGGATATTTCTCGGAAGGCACGGCAATCACCGCATTTCCAGAGGCTATAGCCGGGAAAATCTTGGACACCAGGGCCAGAAGAGACGGAGTTTCCGGAGAAATAAGGCCGACAACGCCCATCGGCTCGGGATAGGTGATATTGAAATCAGTCTGCGTGACCGGGTTGACGTTTCCCGTGTATTTGTCGGTCCAGCCGGCATAGTAGAGAATGCGGTTGAGGCTCAATTCGACTTCCCTTTGGGCCGCAGACAAGTCGCATCCGGTTTGAGCCGCCAACATCTGGACCAGTTCCGAGAATCGGCTTTGAAGAATTTCGGCAGTGCGGTAGAGAATCTGAGCGCGCAAATAGGCGGTCGACTTTGCCCACGCGGGCTGAGCCTTTAAAGCCGCTTCCACCGCGTCGCGAATATCTTTTCTCGAACCGAGAGGCATATCCGCCATCAATTTTCCGTCATGGGAGAGAACCTTATAATAGCGTCCGGATTCCGAGCGCACCTGTTTGCCCCCAATGAGCATTTTCGGAGTTTTCCAAATGGAATTGGTGACAGTCCCCAATTCCAATAACGACGAATTAGAAATAGGGACAGTCCCCTTGTCCTCGGCATGGACATATTCCCACAATCCCTGGGGTCCGCCCTCGCGGCCAAAACCGCTCTCCTTAAAACCGCCGAATTCAGCCGCCGCGTCGAATTTATTGGCGCCGTTTCCCCAAATCGTCCCGGCCTTAACGGCGCGGGCGACTTCGATCATTTTCGCGACATCCTTGGTCCAAACGCTCGCGGCCAGCCCGTAGAAAGTATTGTTGGCCAAATCAATCGCTTCTTCTTTGGTGCGGAAAGTCATCGCGGCTAGAACCGGACCGAAAATCTCTTCCCGCGCGATAGTGTGAGAAGTCTCAACCTCGGTAAACAAGGTCGGCAAGAAAAAAAAGCCGTCTTTTGGGCAGGCAAAAGGCGCCTGATATTTGACCGCGCCTTCTTTTTCCCCAAGCCGAACATAGCGTTCGATGGTCTCAAGCTGATTTTTTGAATTAATCGCGCCCATGTCGATATTCTTATCCAATGGGTCGCCGACGCGAATTTTTCGCATCCTTTCCTTGAGGAGACGGATGAATTTGGGAGCGATAGTTTCTTGAAGCAACAGACGGGAACCCGCGCAGCAGACCTGGCCCTGATTAAAAAAGATGCCGTCGACGATGCCCTCGACCGCCTCGTAGAGAGGCGCGTCTTCAAAAACGATCGTCGGCGATTTTCCGCCGAGTTCCAAGGAAAGCTTTTTTCCGCTTCCTGCGGTCATTTTTCGGATGAGCTTCCCGACCTCGGTTGAACCCGTAAAAGCGATCTTATTAACGCCCGCATGCGAAACGAGCGCCGCCCCGGTTTTCCCAAAACCCGTCACGATATTGACGACCCCATCGGGGACGCCTACTTCTTGAATAATCTCGGCCAAATGAAGAACTGAAAGAGACGTCGTCTCGGCCGGTTTTAACACCACCGTGTTTCCAGCGGCCAAAGCCGGGGCGATTTTCCATGCCGCCATCAAAAGCGGAAAATTCCAGGGAATAATCTGAGCAACGACGCCCACTGGAGACGTCTCCATTCCCGGAAAAGCCTCGTCTAACTTGTCGGCCCAGCCGGCGTAATAGAAGAAATGCCGGGCGGCCAATGGAATATCAATGTCGCGGGTTTCTCGAATCGGTTTTCCGTTATCCAAAGTTTCAATGACGGCCAACTCCCGCGAGCGTTCTAAAATCACTCGCGCAATCGCGTAGAGAAGCCGCGCGCGCTCGCTACCGGGAATTTGAGACCAGGTTTTAAAAGCTTCCTTGGCCGCTAAGACGGCCATGTCCACGTCTTTTTCGCCCGCCTCGGCCACTTTTGCCAAAACCCGTCCGTTGGCGGGATGGATCGAATCGAAATATTTGCCTGCATCCGGAGAAACCCATTTTCCGCCGATAAAAAGTTCGTATCTAGGCTTGATCTTAACGTGGGATATTGATTCCGGAGCCTGCCCGTATTCGGCCCAGGAAAAATTATTCCGTTTTTTTTGAGTCGGCGGCGCCTTGGTTTGTTTGATCATTTTTCACCCTTTCGGAATATAATCGTAAGATTCGTATTGGCCGGTTCGAAGATGATGGATTTGACGCGCGATATCATCTAGGAGGGAACTGGCGCCAAAGCGGAACAGATCCGGCGTCAGCCAATCGTCTCCCACCGTTTCCTTGACCAAGGACAGCCAATGAAGAGATTCTTTCGCCTGACGAATTCCGCCGGCGGGCTTGTGCCCGATGCGGTAGCCGGTCCGAAGATAGAAATCCTCGATGGCGTTAAGCATCACCAAACTCACCGGCAAGGTCGCGGAAACCCCGATTTTTCCGGTCGAGGTCTTGATGAAATCGGCCCCCGCCTGCATCGCGATTTCACTTGCCGTCCATACGTTTTGAATCTCACCCAGTTCTCCGGTCTCTAAAATCACCTTTAAATGAGCCTCCCCGCACGCTTCCCGAATCATCGCGATTTCGTCATAAACCCGGGAATAGTCGCCTCTCAAAAATGCCCCGCGGTTGACCACCATGTCAATTTCATCGGCGCCGGAAGCGACCAAGGCTTTGGTCTCCTGAATCTTAAGAGGAAGAGGAACCTGCCCATGCGGAAAAGCGGTTGAGACCGCGGCGACTTTAACCGAACTTCCTTCCAAAGCCCTTTTCGCCTCGCTGACGAAATTACCGTAGACGCAAACGGCGGCGACTTGAATTTCGGGACAATCCACGAGCGGCCTCAGGGCTTTTTGGCATAGGCGCCTTACGCGATGGGGCGTGTCGATGCCTTCCAAGGTGGTTAAATCGATCATTGACACCGCATGCAAAAGCCAGGTCTCCTGTCGCTCTTTTTTCGGGTTTCTGGTTTTGGTGATTTTAGAAACGCGGTCATAAACGCCGGTCGCATCCACTTGCAGGCGGCGCAAAACGTCCAAGTCCAGGCGATGGACCGGGTTGCGGCGGGTTTTCGTAAAGTTCTCGGGGGCGTTATTTTTCAATGTAGACATGGTCTCCCGTTTTCACCTCCGCAGCGTTGGCTTCGTCGGTGTCGATATGAAATTCCAAGCTGTAATCGTTTGAAATCCGGCACAAAACGTTGGAGTAAACAAGCTCGCGCGGCCCGCCAATCCCGGCGCGCACGCGAACAATTTCACCTTCCTTGATTCCCATCGCCTCAGCTTCCGGCGGGCTGAAATGGATATGACGGCTGGCAATCACCAAGCCTTCCTTAACTTCCAACATTCCCTTAGGTCCGATGATTCGGATCGGGCTCGAGCCCCCCAGATCTCCGGAACCGCGAACCGGTGGGCGAAGCCCCAATTGACTGGCGTCGGTCTTGGCGATTTCAACCTGGGTTTTCTTGCGATGCGGGGCAATCAAACGGACGTTTTCGATGGTTCCCTTGGGCCCCTTAAGAGTCACGGTCTCATAACAGGCCCAAAAACCCGGCTGCTTGACGGAGCGAAATCGTCTGGGCTCGGCGCCCGGGCCGAACAAAAAATCCCAATCGGCCTGGCACAAATGAACATGGCGGTTGGAAACGCCGACCGGAATAGGGGTTTCGTAGCGCGACTTTAAAAGATCAAGCATGAATCACCTTCCTAGCAAAGTTGATAATTCTTAAAAAGGATTCGGCTTTGAGGCTTTCTCCTCCGACCAAGGCGCCATCAATATCGGGTTCGGCCATCAGGGCGTCAATAGCGCCCGTTTTGACCGAACCTCCGTAGATAATCCGCGTCTTCTGGGAAAAATCATGGCCTAACAAAGCCGCTAAACGACCACGAATAAAACCGTGCATATCTTGGGCTTCCCCAGGGGACGCCGTTTTCCCGGTCCCAATCGCCCAAACCGGCTCATAGGCGATGACTAAAGCTCCTAGTTCCGATTGCGAAAGCCCGGACAAGGCCGCATCCAATTGGCCGCCAACGACTTCCCCAGCGCGTCGCGCCTGATGATCCTCCAACGTTTCCCCCACGCATAAAACAGGAATCAAGGCCGCATCCAAAGCCGCCGCAATTTTCTTGCGAACATCGGCATCGGTCTCCCCGAAGATACGCCGCCTCTCGCTGTGGCCCAGCAAAACCGCACGACAACCGGCATCCTTAAGCTGAGGCGCGGAAATTTCTCCGGTAAAAGCCCCGGATTTTTCCCAGAATACATTTTGCGCTCCCAGCCAAATAGGGGTTGAAGACAAAACGTCTCTGGCCGCGCTCAGAGCGGTAAAGGGGACAAACAAAGCGACATCGGAGCGGACGTCTTTAGCGACTGAAGATTTAATCTTCTCGGCCAAGACCTTGGATTCGGCTAGGCCCAAGTTCATCTTCCAATTCCCGGCGATCAATGGTTTTCGATGAAAGTCCATTCTAAGTTCATTCTACCGCTTTCCACTTCCGACGTCAATAAAACTTGCTGGAAATCATAAAAAAATGTTTAGATTGTAATTATGAATATCATTCCCCAAGTCATTGAAAGATCAACCCAAGGCTCCGTCATCGGCTACGACATCTATTCCCGGCTTTTGAGAGACCGGATTATTTTCGTCGGAGGATATGAAGGCGAATTCACGACCGATTCGGCCAATATCCTCATCGCCCAGCTGTTATATCTTGAATCAGACGACAATTCAAAAGACATCAACCTCTACATCAACTCCCCCGGAGGAATGGTGACCGCAGGTTTGGCCGTTTACGACACAATGCAGTATATCAAGGCCCCGATTACGACTATCTGTATGGGAATGGCGATGTCTTTCGGCGCGGTGATTTTGGCCGCGGGATCTAAAGGAAAGCGTTTTGCTCTTCCGCAATCGCGCATCATGATCCACCAGCCTCTTGTCGGCGGAATCTCGGGGCAAGCGACCGACATCATCGTCGAGGCCAAGGAAATGGCCTACATCCGCAAGAATCTCGAGCAGATTCTCTCCAAACATACGGGACAGCCCGCTGAAAAAATGGCCCGCGACATGGAGCGCAACTACTACATGTCGGCCGAGGAAGCCAAGGAATACGGCATCATCGACGAGGTCCTGACCGGGTCCAAGGTAGATGCTCTCAGAACCGCATTGACCGGCAAATAAGTTAACGCTCGCCAAACTCAAGCGTCCGGGACTGGGGGTTTATGATGGGAATCAACCAGACCATGACTCCGTAACGAAATAGCATTGACAAATTTGAGTTCCTCGGTTACCCTATGAACAGAATGCCGAATGTTGAACCTTCCCTCTCATCATTGGGGTTGCCCAGACGCCTGGCCGAGCTTTTGGTTTCCCAAGGACTTCTCAGCAGGGAACAGCTGTCGGAAGCCCTCGGCGAACAACACAAAACCGGCGGGAAACTGGGCTCCATCCTCATTTCAAAAGGCTTGTTGACGGAAGAACAGTTTCTCTCGTTTTTAGGGGATCAATGCGGAATTCGCTACGTCTCCTTGTCTGAATTCAGCTTTGAAGACAACATTCTGGAATTAATTCCCGAATCTATCGCTCGCCAGCACATTCTCATTCCCTGCCGCAAATCAGAAGAAAATGTCATGACTGTCGCGGTTTCAGACCCGCTTAACGTCATGGTCTTAGACGATCTAAAAATGATGACGGGTTGCGAAATATCGGCGATCTTGGCTTCGGAATCGGAAATTTTAACGGCCATCGAAAAAGGCTATCACTCGATGAGCGCGGAAGAAGCGCTCGACGAAATCGTCCATCAAAGCGATGCCGCTGAAAACACGGCGGATGTCGCGCTCGACAAGGACTCGGAAACCCAAGAAGTGGTCCAAGACCTTCGGGGGCTTGAGAAATCGGCCTCCGACGCGCCGGTCATCAAGATGGTTAATTTAATCATGTCCAACGCCGTCAAAGACCACGCCTCCGATATTCATATCGAAGCTTTCCCAAAGGAAATACGAATCCGCTACCGCATCGACGGCGTCCTCCATGAACGCCCATCCCCGCCCAAGAAATTTCACCAAGCGCTCACGACCCGCATTAAGATCATGGCCAACCTCAACATCGCCGAGCGCCGCATTCCCCAGGACGGACGCATCAAGATCAAGGCCAGCGGAAAAGAAATCGATCTGCGCGTTTCCGTTTTACCCTGCGCTCCCGGGGAAAAAATCGTCATGCGTATTTTAGACTCCTCCGGGCTTAAGGTCCAGATGAACCAATTAGGCTTTGAGCCGGAAGCTCTCGCCGTATTCAACAAATACATGAACGCACCTTACGGGATCAATCTCATCACCGGCCCAACGGGATCCGGAAAATCAACCACTCTTTATTCGGCTCTCGCCAATTTAAACACCCCCGACACCAATATCCTGACGGTCGAAGACCCGGTCGAGTATCAACTGCACGGCATCAACCAGGTTCAGGTCAACCCCCACGCGGGACTGACTTTTGCCACAGCCCTGCGCTCTTTTTTGCGTCAGGACCCCGACATCATCATGGTGGGAGAAACTCGCGACCTTGAGACGGCTCAAATCGCCATTAACGCCGCCTTGACCGGACATTTGGTTTTCACGACTCTCCACACCAATGACGCGCCCAGCTCCATTACCCGGCTTTCGATGATGGGCGTCGAACCCTTTCTTATCAGCGCGGCGGTGCTCATGGTCGAAGCCCAAAGGCTTGTGCGCAGCATTTGCCCAAAATGCAAGGAAGCCTATGAGGTCGACGTCGTCTCTCTCATCAAGCACAGCATCCCCGAGGAAGCGCTCAAACCCCAGAACGGGAAAGTGACTCTTTATAAAGGAAAAGGATGCGAGCATTGCGCCAAGACCGGTTATAGAGGCCGCCTCGGACTCTATGAGGTTCTGGAAGTCACCGATTCGATTAGGGAATTGATTTTGAGCAAGGCCCCGACCTCGGAAATAAAGAAAGTGGGCATTAAGCAAGGAATGCTCACTTTGCGCGCCTGCGCCTTGAGAAAACTTCTCGAAGGAGCGACGACTGTTGAGGAGATGATTCGCGTCACGGCTTCCGATATTGAAACATGATTCTATGAAGGAGAAATTATGGCATCTCTGAGCGAACTCTTTATCCTCATGCACGAGCGCGGGGCCTCCGATCTTCACTTGACCGTCGGCGCTCCCCCGACTCTTCGCGTCGATGGGGAACTTGTCCCCACCCCTTTCGAAAAATTGACGCCGGAAACAACCCAGCAATTGGTTTTTTCGCTTCTCAGCGATCAGCAAAAACAGCGCTTTGACGCCACCAACGAACTCGATTTGGCCTTGAGCATCAAGGGCGCTGGACGGCTACGCGTCAATATTTTTAGACAGCGGGGAGCGGTTGGCGCCGCCATACGCTCGATTCCCAACCAGTTTAAGACCTTCGATCAATTGGGTCTTCCCAAGACGGTCGAAAACTTGGTCAATATCCCGAAAGGGCTGATTTTAGTCACCGGGCCCACGGGCTCCGGAAAATCAACCACCTTGGCCAGCATTATTGACTACATCAACGAACACCACACGCTCCACATTGTGACGGTCGAAGATCCCATCGAATACGTCCACTCGCACAAAAAATCCCTGATCAATCAAAGGGAAGTGGGTCAAGACACGGAAAGTTTTCCCGCCGCCCTCAAGTATGTCCTTAGGCAAGACCCCAACGTCATTCTAATCGGAGAATTGCGCGACTTGGATACGATTTCTTCCGCCTTGACCATCGCCGAAACCGGGCATTTGGTCTTTGGAACGCTTCACACCAACGACTGCGCGCAATCCATTAACCGCTTGATCGACGTCTTCCCGCCGCATCAAATCAATCAAGTCAGGGTCCAACTTTCTTTCGTTCTCCAGGCCGTTTTATCCCAACAGCTTTTATCCAACGCCTCCGGAACGGGAAGATCGCTCGCCTGTGAGCTTCTGATGGTCACCTCCGCTGTCCGAAATTTAATCCGTGAGCAAAAAATAGAACAGATTCAGCTCTCCATTCAGACCGGCGGAAAGTTTGGAATGCAGACGATGAACCAGTCTTTGGCTAGTTTGTGCCGCGCCCGAAAGATTACGCCGCAGGAAGCCTTTTTGCATTCGACAGACCCCGAAGATCTTAAGCGGCTTTTGAGTCAAAACCAAATACCCATAGCCTGACCAACAATGACCTATGCCCACATTCGCCTATAAAGTTAAAGCGGGGGATGGAAAAATTACGGTCGGCTCCATTGATGCCGATGCCCCTAGATCGGCCATCGACCGCTTGAGAGCCCAAAAGCTAGTCGTCTTGGAAATCGCGGAAAAAAAGGCCGGCGTTTCTGATAAATTTAAAGATTGGTTCAAGGGAAAAATTTCCTCGAAAGAACTCACCCTTTTTTCACGCCAGCTCTCAACGTTGGTCGCGGCTGGAGTTCCCATCGTCCAAAGCCTCAGCATTTTGGAAGGCCAGGCAGAAAGCAAAAACTTTCATGAAGTTCTAACAGCGGTCAAGACCGACATCGAAGGCGGTCTGTCCATTTCCGACGCCTTAAAAAAACATCCGCGCGCTTTTCCCGATCTCTACACGGCGATGGTCAAAGCCGGAGAACTGGGGGGAATCCTCGATTCCATTCTTGAACGCTTAAGCGTCTATTTGGAAAGCTCCGAAGCCCTTAAGGGCAAGGTCAAATCAGCGATGACTTACCCGATTGTCGTCTTAACTATTTGCGCCGCGGTCACCATTTTCCTCCTCATTTTCGTCATTCCGACTTTTAAGGCGATTTTTGCCAGCTTTCATTCCGCTCTTCCCTGGCCTACCCAGGCGCTTCTTGATCTGTCGGATTTCCTCAGGCATAATTTTTGGATTATCTTTGTCGTTCCGTTGGCTGCCTGGAAAGGGTTTAAAACCGCCTACGCAAACCCTAAAGGCCGCCGTTTAATCGATGGACAGATTCTTAAAATCCCCATGTTCGGCATTTTACTTAGAAAATTCGCCATCGCCCGTTTTTCAAGAACCTTGGGAACCCTCGTCAAATCCGGAGTGCCCATTCTCCAGGCTCTTGAGACCGTCGCTCAAACTGCGGGCAACGTGGTTATTTCCGACGCTATTTTATCGGCTAGGCAAGCGGTTAAAGAAGGCGGGCATTTAAGCGAGCCGCTCAAAAAAGCCGGCATTTTCCCGACCATGGTCACCTCGATGATTTCAGTCGGAGAGGAAACCGGAAACCTAGACCAAATGCTCCAAAAAATCGCCGATTTTTACGATGGGGAAGTCGACACCGCCGTCAAAGGCCTCACCTCCATGATCGAGCCCATCGTCATCGTGATCATGGGAATCATTATCGGCTCGATTGTCATCGCGATGTTCTTGCCGATGTTCGACATGGATGAATTGGTCACCAAAAGCCAATAACCCAATTTTATCCGCTCAAAAGTTTTTTGTCGCGGAGCAGACGATGGTAGCCAATTCCAAAACGATGAGCCTCATCTCTCAAGCGTTCCAAGAGATTGCGGGCGTCGCTCCCGCGCTCTAAAATGACGGACTCGGGCCGTCCGGGGATAAAAACCTCTTCCAGACGCTTGGCCAAGGAAATCACGGGAACATGAACCTGGATGTCTTTAAGCGCCGCCCAAGCCGCGGAGAGCTGTCCCTTGCCGCCATCAATCAAGATCAAATCCGGATAAACTTGGCCTTCTTTTTTTAAACGAAGATACCGCCTTCGCACGACTTCCGCCATTGATTTAAAGTCGTCAATCCCCGCCATCTCCTTGATTTTAAATTTCCGGTAATGGGCCTTATGAGGAACTCCCCCCTTGAAGCAAACCATAGAAGCCACGGTTTCATGACCTTGGAAATGGGAGATATCGAAACACTCGATATGAAAAGGCGGAGTTTTGAGGCATAAAGCCTCTTGAAGCGCGCTCACCGAGCGGGAATAACCGAGAGTCTCGATCACATCATCAGCTTTCAGCGCCCGCAAGCGAACGTTCTCTCCCATCTGAGACAAAGCCGCAAGACTGTCTCTTAAGCGCGCCGCCCATTCATAATCAAGATTGGAGGAGGCCGCCTTCATCTCCCGCGCTAAAGACTCTTTGAGCTTTTCATATTCGCCCTTGAAGAAAAATCTCGCGTTTTCAACCTCCCGGCGATATTTTTCATGGGAAATGAGCCCCGCGCAGGGCGCCGGGCAATCTCCGGTGTGGTAGTAGAGGCAGGAATTAATTTTTTGAGGAGCCAAGGGACGGTCAAAGCCGAAATCCCAGCGGCAAGGTCTGAGCCTAAAATATCTGCGCCGCCACAAAAAGCGCAAAAGCCCGCGCACCGGAGAAACCTTGGGAAAAGGGCCGAAATAAGCGGCGCCGTCCGCGATTTTTTTCCGAACGAGGAAAATCCTAGGAAAATCTTCGTTGAGGCTGATTTTGACATAGGGATAGGCCTTGTCATCTTTGAGCGCGATATTGAAAAAAGGCTTTTTCTCTTTAATCAAGGTCCGCTCAAGCAAAAGAGCTTCTCTTTCGGAGGCGGAGGGAATATAGTCGATTCTTCGAATCAGCGGAGCCAAAACCGAGGTTTTTAAGCTCGCGCGCTCCGGATTAAAATATTGCGAAACGCGCTTGGCCAAATCCTTGGCTTTTCCGATGTAGAGAATTTCCGAAGCGGCATCCCTCATCAAATACACCCCGCAGGCATGAGGCACGTGCGCGTAAAGGTTTTTTCTATCCATGGGTACGATTAGTCTTTTAAGTTAGTCCCTTTCCTCAATGATACTAAGGTTGGGACAATGCCGACCTTATGGTTATTTAGGGAAGGCATAGTATACGTAACTCCCATCGGTTATGTGAGGCGCTCCCAAAAATTCGGACCAGGGGCTGAGGTGGTAAAATGACCTTAAATGGGGAGCAAAAAGATGCGAAAACCGCAGAAACAGTATAGTGCGGACTTCAAAGCCCGCGTGGTGGTGTCCGCGTTGAGGGAAGACCGGATGCTCAACAAGATGGCAAGCCGCTACGAGGTTCATCCGACGGCAATTACGCGGTGGAAAAAGCAGGCTCTGGAAGGATTGCCTGGCGTGTTTTCGGCCCCGATGACAGGCCGGAGTCCCGACGATGCGCTTGAGGCGGATCTTTACGAGCAGATAGGTCGGCTGAAAGTGGAGCTGGGGTGGCTAAAAAAAAGATGGGGCCCTGGACTTGAGGAGCGGCGGGCGATGATAGAACTTGGCCACCCGGAGATTTCGGTGAGACGGCAAAGACCAGCTCAAATCAGGTCAACCGTGGTCCAAAGAACTGGGAGCGCCTCAGCCTTAGGGGACCGTTAAATGATAAACGGTCGTCTTTTTCTGCGAAGTAATCGCCATTTCTGTTAAATCCACGCTATAGCGGATGATGGGGCGAGGGGCCTCAGGATGCTTTTCTTTCCAAAGGAGAAATTCGCTTTTTCCCAGGATTTTTCCATTCTGTTCGATGAAAAATTGTCCCTGAGACTCGGCCCATAAATGATTTTGAGAAAGGGCCATGGGTTTGGCGTTGGGCGCGGAGTAGAGAAATGATTCTTTCCCGCGCTTGACAACATAGGCCCAGCCTCCATTAGAGAGAATTCCCCATTTTGAGCCTCGATGATAATAATAATTGGCGCCGTTGGATATCCAACCTTCTTTATTGGACAAATCTTTGGGCGGAGGCCAAGGAAGTTGGGCGGCTTCATCCGGCCCCAGAGAGCGCCCGGAAAGGTATTGTCCAGCAGGCGGCGTCGGAAGATTTCCCTGATTCCAGGGATTGGGAGGGAATTTTCCCACCCGAGGAGATGTCAAGGCTTTCTTTCCAATCCATTTTTCAATAGAAATTTTTCTTTTTGAGTTTTTCTTGTGATTTCTTGCGTGGGCGCGTCTTTTTTTTGAATCTCTAATTTTTTTGGAAGTATGTCGAATATTGATTCGAGCGAGATGATAGGCTCGGAGGAGCGGATTGCGAGGCGGGCGGGAATGTTTTCGGGGCGGCCTCTGCCGCGCGACTTTCACTTTTTCGTTTTTATGCAAAACAGCTTTTCCGGAAACTTTCCCGGTCTTGACCCATTCTTTGAGAAGGCGTTTTTCCGCTTCAATTTCATGGTTGGGTCTTTGTCTTCCTTGAGTTGGGGGCGCCGGAGTGGCCGCGGCGTTTGGAAAATCAAATTTGTTTGAGCCATGGGTTTTTGAGTTTTTTGCGAAATAGGGCGAGTATTCACTGAGAGGCGTCTCGCGGCTTTTCTTTTTTTGAGATTTGCCCTCGCCTAAAAAGATCCAAGAGTGGGCCCCTGAGTCGTTCGGCATTGAATGAGAAGCGTATTCTCCTATTTCTCTTGGGACATCCGAAGCCATGGCGTCATTCCAAATCCGGGCGCTCAGAGGTTTGATTTGCGCCTTAGATTGGATGAGTGGGGATGTGAATGGATCAGCGGGACGCGCAACGGCCTTGCTCGTTTGCGTAGGGGGTTCCTTGGGGGCGCCTTTTCCCATCATGAAAACAGGATTCTTAAGGCGCGGCATGGTAAAAAAGGCCAGAAAGAGAATCGCCCCTAAAAGCAGGAGGGCCAAAAACGGCTTTTTCATCTGAGGCATTTATATCTCCGCGACAAAATGCGCGGCGAGTGACTTGGGCTGCGGTGGGGCGTTGCGAATTTGAGATACGGGCGAATGATAGAAAAGCATGACTTTCCGAACATAATTTCGGGTTGATCGGTAGAGCCAGCGGCTTCTTAAAAACCGCGGTCCGGCGTGATAAGCGGCGATGACGCGTTCAATGACCCAAGGCGGCAGACGCTTGATGGAGGCGCCGCTAAGGCCTAGCTTCTTTAGGATGTTGGCAAAGAGATTCGCCAGATAAGCGCTTCCCGCCGCGATATTATCATCGCCGAAAAAAAGGCGGTAGGAAGAGATGCCGAAGTGGGAAGCCGTTCTGGGGACGACTTGCATGAGCCCTCGCGCGCCGCGGCCGGAAACCGCATTTTCATTAAAGCCGGATTCGGCGGCGATGACCGCTTTAATGAGGCGTGGGTCGAGATGATAAATTGCCGCATATTTGAGAATAACGGGGTCGTATTGGTCAATTTTTTGTGGATGAGAGGTAAATTGGGTAAATAGACGTTTATACCCGCTAATCTCATTGGGGAGAGGGATTTTAAAGAAATTCTTTCTTGGAAGCCCTCTAAGATTGATGGGCTTATTTAAGGCTTTTGACGGGGCTTGGGCCGAGGGCGTGGAAACAGAACCTTGAATCTTGGTTATTTCCCGGTCAAACAGCCAATTGAGGTGATTAACATCAACATCTGCGGCCGGGAAGCCCGCCATGGCCAGTATTGGCGCCTCGCGCCCGGGGTTTCCATTTTGCGAGTGGGCGGAGTTGGCGGCTAAGACCATTACGGTTAAGACCATCAGAGGACGATATAATCTCACCATACACCCAGTATATCACGCATTCCCTTTATCGGACAGGGCCAAAGGGCCTAGATTTGCCTAGGTCTTTAGACCTACCTGAAAGAAATAGGGACTGTCCCTATTTCCTGATTATTTTGCGGAGGCTGCGGGCGGAGGGCTCTTTGGCGGCATATCCCAAGCGAAAAAACATTAAAATTCTCTTTTCATTTTCAATAGAAAACGCTTCCTTGAGCATTTTTATCCCGTTGGTGAGGCATTCCCGCTGGGAGGGCGTAAATTGGGCGGGGTTATTCCAAAGCATATGAAACAAGGCAACCAGGGCGTATTCGGGCTGGAGGGAAAGGCCTAAGGATGTCATTTTTAGCCAAAGGCGTTCAAACAATTTCCCGCCATTAAGAATGGATTGCGGCGAATCATCCGGAACTTCGATGAGGCCCAAGGCGGAAGACCCCATACATAATTGATAATCTCGAAAAGCCGCGAAACGGCTGAGACCAAAAAGATTAAGCGCCTTTGTCAGCCTCCAAGAGCTCAAGAATCTAAAGGCCGGCTCTTGAATTCCCAATTCCAGGGTTTTGATATAGAGTCCGTCGCGGGTTCTTTCAGCTTCCGCTTGATTCCAGCGGATACTCTGAAAAAGAGCTTGATGGATGCCCTGATCTTCCATCATGACCTGAGAACCGTAAAAGGCGGCCTTGGCCGCGGATTTCTTAGCGGGAAGCCCATCCGCAAGAGAGAGCCGTCCAAAGCCTGAATTTTGGGCGGTTTGAATGAGTTCTTCTCGAATTTCAGGGGGCAGGTCCCTATGCAAATAATTTCGACGGTTGACCGAGCGCTTTTCAATAAATGGAAAAAGCGGATGTGGCGTTTTCACCGAAGATTCGCGAAACTTTAGAGAGGCGATGGCCCCCCCCGCAGGGAATAAATCTTCCATCATTTCTAGCCCTAATTCTTGAGCGGCAATCAACATGTTTTCCAAAACGGCGCCGTAGCCTGTGAGAGATGGACGATGATTTAAGTTGAATGGGTGGTTATGAAACGCCCCCACGAGTTCCAGAGCGTCCTCTTTTAGAGAAAAACGCCAGTCCTGGAGATTGTCACCCGAGGGCGCCATCTGCCCGTAGCGGGCAATTTCTAGGAGCGTTTCCTTTGTGATCATATCTTGGCGGCGCGTTTGACGCGACGCAAGAGGATTTTCTGCTTGAGCTTTTGAATCGGATTTTTGCCGCCGAACCATAAATACCCTTTTTTATAGCGCTTGAGATAAGGATCGAATTGAAAGTAATAAGGCGCGGACAGGGGCGGGGTCCTTTTTAGAATCCAGTTGACGGCTTCAGTTGAGGCAAGGCCCGCGCAAAGGGCGCAGGCGGACGCCAAGGCCGGCCCTTTTCCGGCTTTGAGATCCACTTTGCCGAGATTGAGGTATTTGAGATGCAAAAGGGCCGGAGTAAGACCGACCGCAAAGGCGGCGATTTTTTCCTCATAACCCATGGAATCATTAATTCCGAAATATTCGTCAAAATTCATTCCGGTCGGTGAAAAATTAAGAAGCATGGCGCCAAAACCCAAGGGGCCGGAGGTGACGACCGGAATTTTCTTTTCCCAAGCCGTCATGAAGTAGAGGCGCCGCGCATCGATTTGAAAAAAATCAATGCCGTCCAAGGCGACGTCGACCCCTTGAAGAAAGGAGTCGATATTTTGAGCGTTGACAAATTCTTTAAAGACCGTGACCTTGGCTTGGGGGTTGATGGATTTTACTATTGCCGCGACAGTCTCGGCTTTGTTTTCTCCGAAAGTTTCAACCGAAGCGCCGTATTGACGGTTGATGTTGACGATTTCAAAAACATCCTCATCAGCGACATGAAAGTTTCCCACTCCCATGCGCGCCAAGGTCGCAAGATGAATGCCGCCCACTCCCCCGGCGCCGGCGACGGCAACCGTTGATTGGCGGAGAGCGTTTTGCTCCTGCTCGGTTAAAATACCGATGTTGCGAGAGAAAGCTTGGTCGTAGTCGTAACTCATTGAATTTTTTGATATCTTCAATTATAGTACCATAACAATTACATATGTTCAAAAGAATAATGATCGCAGATGACAATTCGGTCGTCCATGATTTGATTTCCGCGCAGATGGCTATTTTAGGGCACGAGGTCGCGGGCGTCGAATCGGTCGGCAAGAAGGTCGTATCAACTTACCAGCGTCTTAAGCCGGACCTCTTGGTCTTAGACATCAGTTTCGAGGATACAGACGGATTAAGCATATTGCGCGAACTTCGCAGTATCCATCCAGAGGCCAAGGTTTTAGTGCTCAGCGCCAATGAACAAAAAGAGACTCGCGCAATCGTGACCGCATTAGAAGCGGCCTTTCTTGCTAAGCCTTTTGCCGCAGTAGACCTTCAGGCGGCAGTTAAAAAAATATTCGACCAACCATCCGGTAACAGCACGAGGGCTTCCAAGTGAGCGAATCATTGAGCCCTCAGGAGTTGGAAGTTCTAGGCAAGATATTCCGGGACGGGGCGCTTTTAAGCGGTCGGAAATTATCTAAGTTTGGCCAAGGGAAATGGAAAGTTTCTTTTTCAGGCATACGGACGGTTACCGGCGAAAAAATCTCAGAATTTTTTAAGCTGGACATTGGAATAAACATGGGCGCCTTTGTCGGCATTTCAGAGCCGCTTTTTTTTGAAATCGTGATGTTGTTTCCGGAATGGAGCTTGATTCCTTTGGAAAAAAGTATTGCCGAAGCAACTCAAACCAGCGCCAGCAATTCGGACATGAACCGCCCGATTTTTAGCGAAGTGGCCAATATTTTGGGGAACGGTATTTTGGGAGCCTTGGCGGATCATTGCGGAGAGGCCTTTATCTCCTTGGCTCCAAAACTTGCGCGCGGTACGAAGCAACAAATTATTTCAATGGCGACGCGTCGCATGCCGGAAAACGCCGAGGCTCTCTTGATCCATGCGGAATTTTTCTCGGACAGTCAAGCCTGCGCAGCGACGGTTCTGGTCTTGGCGGATGCGGCGGCTTTAAGAAAGATATTGCCGAACAATTCGTCACTCCGGCAATCCGTAAGCTGGAGTCCAGACCCGAGTGAAAGTCTGGATTCCGGCTTTCGCCGGAATGACGGCATTGAAAGGACGCCTTCTCCGAGCGCCGATTTTAAGGTTTTATGCGCACAAAGCCCTCAAGATTTAGAAGATGTTTTTCGGCTTCGCTACCAGGTTTATGTAGTTGAGCATGGGTTCGAAAATCCAGCGGATTATCCTGACAAGCTTGAGAAAGACCTCTATGACGACTCTTCCGTCCATTTCTTGGCTCGCGACAATCAAGGTCGCGCCATTGGAACCGCGCGATTGGTTTTAAATTCAAATCATGGTTTCCCTATGGAAAAGGAATACGATATTACGAAAACTTTGGCGCAAATTGATAGGAAAAAAACCGGAGAATTTTCACGTTTCGCCATTCCGCGAAATGTCCAGGGTGAAAGGGGCGATTCTTTCAATGAATCCGCACGCGCCGGACATAGTGAAATCGCGTTGGCTTTGCTTTTGGCGGTATTTCAGAAAAGCGAACAAGAGGGTTTGACCCACTGGTGCTCCGCTGTTGAGCGGGCCTTGTGGCTGGCGTTGCGTCGTGGCGGCGTTTATTGGCATCAAATTGGGGAACCTAAAGACTATCACGGCATCCGCATTCCATGTTTGCTTCCCATCGAAGAGTGCGTCAATCTTCGGGTGTTTCCCTTTCCGAAGGAAGTCGAGGCCTTCTACGCCTCCCGAGCCAAGGGAATTTTCGACGATAAGTAGAAACAAGCGGTTGATTTAAATCAATCCCAGGCCTTAACTTCTCTCATGGCGCGGCCGGCGGCGCTTGCAGTATCATAAAAGCATGAGAAAAGATAACCCAAGGGAGGGTCAAAATATGAAATCAATGCTTTTGTCGTTGGCGTTTGTGTCGGTAGGATTCTTGTTTGCGAAGGTTTCTATTGTCAGCCCCTGTTCGCCGGGACGCGTTTGCGTTCAGCCTCAAATCGTAAGCCCCTGCAGCCCGGGCCATATTTGCATCAACGGCTAATGCCTTTCCTCATAACCATAAGGTCGGCATTGTCCCGTCCTTAAGATGATTGAGGAAAGGGACTAAAAGAAAAGACGCCCCGGCAAAATTGTCGGGGCGTCTTTTTTGAACTCTTCCATTAGTCTTCGGCGAAGAGCGGTTTCAGCAAGCCCGAAACGCAGTCCGTTGAGATTCATTTCCCACAAATCTTCCACTTTTATTCCCAGCTCCAAATAGGCTCTTTCGTATTCGCGTCCAAGGTCGGTGTTAAAAAAGGGCGGGTCATCGGTATTGAGCGTTAAAGGAATTTGGGCCTTGAGGAGGCGCTTGAGAGGATGATGCTCGATTCTTTTGAACACTTTGAGGCAAAGATTGCTGGTCAGGGCGACATCGCAGCAGATATTGTGAGTTTTGAGCAAATCTAAAACTTTTTTGCTTTCAACAGCCCGAACGCCGTGCTGGATGCGACGCGCTTTGAGATCCAAAACGGCTTCTTGGACGTGATGAGCGCCTTCGGTTTCTCCCGCATGGGCCACGCAAAAATAGCCAGCTTCTCTTGCGCGCTTAAAATATTCGGTGAATTTCTTTCTCGGAAATCCCTCTTCGGGACCGCCAAGGCCAATCGCCGCGATTAAAGGATTTTTCTCTTCTTCTAAAAGCCGGGTTGTGTACTCCCCGGCTTTTTCTCCCCCCTCAGCTGGAATGTCGATAATGAGGCGGGTGACGGGGCCGCCTTTTTTCTCAAGAGATTCGAGTTTTTTTGTAACCGCATTGAGAGCTCGTTTTCCCCCAATGGCAAATTTTTCGTGATTAAAAGGAGTAAAGTGAAGCTCGGCATAACGGATATTTTGTTTTTCACAGCTTTTCGCGAAACCCTCGACCATCAATGCGTAATCGTCTTCGGTCTTAAAACAGCGGCACATGACCTGCCAGAGTTCGAGAAATTTATCGAAAGACTCAAATTCATAAAGCGCGGAGAGTTCTTTAAGCGTCCCGACTGGAAGCGAGACATGGTTTTTACGAGCCATCTTCCACAGAGTTTGCGGAGACACAGTGCCTTCAAGGTGTAAATGCAGCTCCGTTTTCGGCATCTTGCGGAAAAATTCCAAAGCGCTCATGGTTTCCTTTTGCACGGAATCTGGAACCAACCATTTCCTCGCTTAAGCTCGGTCATCTCGTAATTATAGCGAAAAGAGGCGATTAAATTTTTTGCTAGGATACAAGCATGGCGACACAAGTGAGACCTGAGGCCGAGGAAAACAGGGCTTATCATCAGAATTTGATTTCAGAACTTAATTCCCGTTTGGAAACGGTTCGCCTGGGGGGACCCGAAAAGGCAGTGAGCCTCCATAAAAAACGCGGGAAATTGACGGCCAGAGAGCGCATCGAAAAGTTAATTGACCCAGGGTCTTATTTTCTGGAATTTTCACCGCTTGCCGCTTTCGGGCTTTATGACAACGAAGTTCCGTCGGCCGGAATTGTCGCTGGAATGGGAGTAGTCAGCGGACGTCTTTGCGTTCTTGCCGCCAATGATGCGACGGTTAAGGGCGGAACCTATTTTCCAGAAACCATTAAAAAACATTTGCGTGCGCAAGAAATCGCGCTTCAAAACCGTTTGCCCTGTATTTATTTGGTGGACTCCGGCGGGGTTTTTCTGCCGAAACAGGCTGAGGTTTTTCCGGACAAAGAGCATTTCGGGCGCATTTTCTATAATCAGGCCCTCATGTCTTCGCTGGGAATTCCTCAAATTTCAATCGTGATGGGTATGTGCACCGCGGGAGGAGCCTACGTCCCGGCGATGTCGGATGAGGCAATTATCGTGCGCAATCAGGGAACGATTTATCTTGGAGGCCCCCCCTTGGTCAAAGCGGCAACTGGAGAAGAATCCACGGCGGAAGAATTGGGCGGCGGCGATATGCACAGCCGAGTTTCCGGAGTTACCGATTATCTGGCCGATAACGACGAAGAAGCCATTCGGATTTGCCGCTCCTTGGTTGAGAATCTTAATCTTCCGGCTTTTAAGTGGGGCGTTGGGGCTGAACCGAAATATTTGGCGGATGAACTCTATGAGATCATCAATCGCGATTTAAGGCGTCCCTGCAACGTGACGGATATCGTTTTTCGGTTAGTCGATGACAGCCGCTTTCAGCAGTTTAAGCAATATTACGGGCAGACCCTGGTTTGCGGTTTTGCCAAAATTATGGGCCACCCCGTTGGAATTTTGGGAAATCAAGGCATTTTGTTTGCGGAATCAGCCCTTAAGGGCGCGCATTTTATCGAGCTTTGTTGCCAAAGAAAGGTTCCAATTCTTTTTCTACAGAACATCACCGGATTCATGGTTGGAAAAGATTATGAACAGGCGGGAATCATCAAGCATGGAGCGAAACTCGTGCAAGCCGTTTCAACCGCCAATGTTCCGAAGCTAACGGTCATGGTGGGTTCCTCCAATGGCGCCGGCAACTACGCGATGTGCGGACGGGCCTATAACCCAAGGTTTCTTTTTACATGGCCCAATGCGCGAGTTTCCGTCATGGGGGCCGAGCAGGCGGGGGCGGTGATGGGTTTGATTAAAAAAGAGCAGCTCTTGCGCGAGCATAAGGAAATTTCCGCTAAAGAAATGGAAGCGATAGCCCTTCCGGTGCGCAAGCAATATGAGACCGAGGGGAATCCCTATTATGGAACCGCCCGGCTGTGGGATGACGGGATTATCATTCCCTCTCAGACCCGCCAGATTTTAGGTTTTTGCCTCTCCGCCGTCTTGAATGCTCGGGTTGACGATCCCCGCTATCCTGTTTTTAGAATGTGATGAGTCAATCGCTCGCGGTCAAACAAGACGGTTCTGTTGTGACAGTTGCGCTCAATCGCCCGGAAATTCGAAATGCGCTCGATGAAAAGGCGCTCGCGGAATTAGCCGGTTTTTTTTCAAAGTCTCCCCTTTTAGAAAAGGCCAACGCCGTTATTTTGCGCGGAGAAGGCCCTGATTTTTGCGCGGGGGCCGATATTCGCTGGATGCGCCGCGCGGCTGATTATCCGCCGGCAAAAAACCGAAAGGATGCGCGGCTCTTAAGCGCCGCTTTAAAGGCTATTGACGAGTGCCCGGTTCCGGTTATTGCCCGCGTTCATGGCGGAATTTACGGCGGAGGCTTGGGGCTCATTGCCGCTTCCGACATAGTTTTAGCCGATGAAAATTCAAAAATGCGTTTTTCCGAATGCCGGCTTGGGATATTGCCTTCAGTTATTTCAGCTTTTGTTTTACCCAAAATTGGCGCATCGAGCGCTAGACGCCTTTATTTGACCGGGGAAGTCTTTAAAGCCGGTTTTGCCAAGGAAATTGGCCTAGTCCATGAAGTTTGTTCCGCTGAAGTATTAGACGCGCGCGTTTTTGAGTTGATCGGCCAAATTCTCCTCAATGGCCCCCGGGCCAATCGCCTGGCCAAGTCTTATTTGCGGGAACTTCAGGAATTGCCCCGCAAAAAAAGAGAAAAATTTTCAATTGATACCTTGGTAAAGGCCCGGTCTTCCTCGGAGGCGAAAGAAGGCCTCTCCGCCTTCCTTGAGAAAAGAAGCCCCTCGTGGGTCATTAAAAAACAGTGAAGCGGCCAAATCCAATCCTCATCGAGATGGCCCCTAGAGACGGGCTTCAAAGTCAACATAGTCTTATTCCGACCGAAGCCAAAGTCTCTTTTATCGAGGCTTTATCGGAATCAGGGCTTTCTGAAATTGAAGCCGGCGCCTTTGTTTCCCCTAAGGCCGTTCCCGCCATGGCGGATTCTCTATTGGTTTTTCAAAAGATGAAAAGAAAAAAAGGAGTCGTCTATTCAGCCTTGGCGCCCAATGAAAAAGGCTTGGATTTGGCGGTTTTGGCCGGCGTAAATAAAATTGCCGTGTTTACCGCGGCCTCCGAGACTTTCAATCAAAAAAACATAAACGCTACAACGAAAGAATCCCTCAAGCGCTTCTTGCCGGTTGTTTCAAAAGCCAAGATAGCGAGCCTTCCAATTCGAGGTTATGTGTCGACCGCGTTTTTTTGTCCGTATGAAGGGAGAATCAGTCCGGAGGCGGCGCTGAGGGTCTGTTTGGAACTCCTGGATCTGGGGGTTGATGAAATTTCGATCGGCGATACTATCGGACGAGCTTGTCCGGATGATGTGCGGAGGCTCTTGGACCTCTGCTTGAAAAAAATTCCCGCAGATAAAATGGCTCTTCATTTCCACGACACTTATGGAATGGCGGTGGCCAATGCCTTGGCCGCATGGGATGAATATAAAATCGCCCGTTTTGACGCTTCTTCCGGCGGAATCGGCGGATGTCCTTACGCGCCGGGGGCTTCCGGAAACGTCGCATTAGAAGACTTGGCCTTTGCCTTTGAGTCTTGTGCGGGCAAGACGGGAGTTGATTTAAAAAAAATTAATAAGGCCTTGGACGGAATCGCCCCCTACATAGAGAAACCGTTCTCTTCACGGCTGCAAACCTTAAGGAGTGCGCTATGATTTATTACCGATACCACTTTAAATTTGAAAACGGGACCGAAAAAATTTTTGAGATTAAATTAGATGAGGAAAATTTAAGCATTCAAAATACCATTCCGGCTCCGCTGCCGGAATGGGCGAGTCTCAATGTTTCAAAATGCGAGAACTGTCCGTTGAGCCAAGAGTCGGTTCCGTTTTGTCCGACGGCGGCTTCCATCGTAGGGCTAACCCGTTCTTTCTCGGAGGTGATGTCAATTGAACCGGCAGAAGTGATGGTCGAAAGTTCAGCCCGCAACTATTATAAAAAAGTTCCCGCCCAGCAAGGACTTTTTTCGCTTCTGGGAATTTACATGGCGACTAGCGGCTGCCCGGTAACTCAAAAGCTTCGCCCCATGGTGCGTCATCATCTTCCTTTCTCCTCCTCCTCGGAAACGATTTACCGCGTCTTGACGATGTATTTAGCGGCCCAGTATTACCGGATGCGGAAGGGATTGGCTCCCGATTGGGAGCTTCACGATCTGATCCGTTTTTATGAAGACATTCAAAAAGTCAATGTTGGTTTTAGCCAACGCTTGCGGCAAGCGGTTAAGGAAGAATCTTTGACAAACGCGGTCGTAATGCTCGACACCTTGGCTTCTTTGTTTCACCACTTTTCCAAGAAAAGCGTGGATTCTCTGGAAAATCTCTTTAAGGCTTATCTGAAATAAACCCCTTGACGAAACGTCCGTTTTCCGGTACGCTTAGAGTGTGACTACTTTGACCGCAAGTTCCGCTAGGGCGCGGCTCTATAGGTTGCTTGATGAAACCGCTTCTTCCCATGAGCCGGTTCAGATTACCGGGAAGCGCTCCAGCGGAGTCTTGGTTTCCGAAGAGGATTGGCGCTCCATTCAGGAGACTCTTTATCTCCTTTCCATGCCTGGGATGCGAAAATCCATCCGGGCAGGGCTTCAAACGCCGCTTAAAAAAACATCCTCAAAGCTTCGCTGGTGAACTGGCAGATCGTCTTTACGAAACAGGCCCAGAAAGACGCCAAGAAACTTGCCGCTACGGGGTTGCGGTCAAAGGCGGAAGCGCTTCTTCGTATTCTTGGGCGCGATCCTTTTCAAAACCCTCCTCGCTTTGAAAAGCTTGTTGGTGATCTCGCTGGCGCTTATTCCCGCCGCATCAATATCCATCATCGCCTCGTTTATCAAGTCCTTCCGGGAGCTAAAATGGTTAAGGTCATCCGGCTTTGGACTCATTACGAATAAGTATTAGCCAACTACAAAATCACCACAAGTAAAAAACCGGTTTCCCAATTAATGGAGGTTTCATAACGAGTCTCTTGCGCCCGAGAGGAATTGAACCTCTACTTACAGCTTCGGAGGCTGTCGTGATATCCGTTTCACTACGGGCGCGAAAAAAATTAAAATAGGGACGGTAAAATAGGATTAGGTCCCATTTTACCGTCCCCAGCTTGGTTAGAACTTCTGGTTAGGATCGACGGATATCCCGGGACCCATGCTGGATGAGAGAGTCACGCTCATCATGTAGGTCCCTTTGGAGGATGAGGGCTTGGCCTTTTGGACGGCTTCCAAAACGGCTTTCGCGTTTCCGACGATTTTGGCCGGATCAAAAGAGGCTTTTCCCACCGGGACATGGAGGATTCCGTAATCATCCACTTTGTATTCGACGCGTCCGGCTTTAAGTTCCTTGACGGCTTTTCCTAATTCGATGGCGACCGTGCCGCTCTTGGGGTTGGGCATGAGTCCGCGAGGGCCAAGAATTTTTCCGAGTTTGGAAAGGTCTTTCATCATGTCCGGAGTCGCAACTAAGATGTCAAATTCCAAGAATCCTTTTGATATCTGGTCGATCAAATCATCTCCTCCAACGATATCGGCTCCAGCAGCGGAAGCTTCTTTTTGCTTTTCCCCTCTAGTGACGACCGCTACTTTCTTGGTTTTACCGAGTCCGTTCGGCAAAACGACGGTGCCGCGAACCTGTTGGTCGGCTTGTTTCGGGTCGACTCCCAAGCGAACATGGAGTTCAATGGTCTCGTCGAATTTTGCCGTCGCGCATTTCTTGGAAAGAGCCGAGGCTTCCTCCAAGGCGTAAAGCTTGCCGACTTCTACTTCTTTAGCTGCCAATACTGTTCTTTTTCCCATATTCTTATCCTATGACCTCAATTCCCATTGAACGCGCAGTTCCTTTAACCATTTCAACGGCGCTTTTTAAGTCCTTGGTGTTTAAATCCGGCATTTTTTGGGTCGCGATTTCTTCCGCTTGCTTGACGGTAATTTTGCCGACTTTGTTGCGATTTGGCTCGCCGGAGGCTTTGGCCAAACCCGCCGCGCGTTTGAGAAGAGAAGAAATAGGCGGCATTTTGGTGACAAAGGTAAATGAGCGGTCATCAAAAACGGTTAAAACCACTGGAATGGTCATTCCCGATTCCGCTGATTTCGTGCGTTCATTGAACTGCTTGCAGAAATCCATGATGTTGACGCCATGTTGTCCCAATGCTGGTCCCACAGGCGGGGCGGGAGTCGCTCCACCAGCTGGGATTTGGAGTTTAACTTGTGTTTTTACTTTTTTGGCCATTCTATTTTCCTCTTATTATATGTTTACACTTTTTCAACTTGCAGAAAATCAAGTTCAACGGGGGTCGGGCGTCCAAAAATGGTCACCATGGCTTTTATTTTGGCCTTGGGCTCGTTGATTTCTTCGACGATTCCAACAAAATGCCTGAAAGGTCCCTCGATGATGCGGATGTTTTCCCCCTTCTCGAATTGAATCGCGGGGCGCGGCTTTTCCGCCGAGGTTGAATCGGTCAAATTCTGAATGGAGAGGACTTCTTCCTCGGGAAGAGGAGTCGGGTGGGGCTCTCCCAGAAAACCCGCAACCCCGGGAATGCCTTTAACCGCCCAATAAGTGATCTCATCAACTTGCATATCCACCAGAATATAGCCGGGAAAAAATTTTCTCTTTGAGACTTTCTTTTTGTTTTTTTTGATTTCAACAACGTCTTCCATCGGTACTAAAACTTTGAAAATCTTGTCTTGAAGCTTTTCCGTCTCGATCTTGCTCTGGAGAAGCCGGGTCACTTTTTCTTCATGCCCTGTCTGCGTGTGAAGGACATACCAGCCGCGCGTCACGGATTGAGTTTGCGTCATTACCTGCCTCCTAATACGGCGCCTAAAATAACTGATAAAACAAAATCAATTCCCGCTATATAAAGCGAGAAGAGAAGAACCAAAATGATGACCACCCGGGTTGACTCAAAGGCTTGCTTGCGAGTCAGCCAAGAAGACTTTTTTAGTTCTGAATAAGCTTCTTGTACAAATTGCGTTGCTTTGTTCATGGTTTATATCCGCGCGGGGGCGCCAGGACTTGAACCTGGAGTCTTGGTTTTGGAGACCAATGGTTTAGCCAATTAACCGACACCCCCAATTAGCTATTGCTTGGACTCCTTGTGCGCGGTCGACTTCCCGCATTTGCGGCAAAACTTATTGACTTCCAGCTTGTAATCCTTTTTTTTACCGCGCTGAAAGGCGTAGTTTTTGTCTTTGCACGCCGAACACGCGAGAATTGTGATGATTCTGTCGCCCATAGTTTCCTCTAGTTTAATTTTTTCAAGCGATAATATCGCCGACGACTCCGGCTCCGACGGTGTGACCGCCTTCGCGAACCGCGAATCTAAGTCCCTTCTCAAGAGCGATCGGGCAGATGAGCTCAACATCAATATCGATATTGT
>JAJZCM010000073.1 GCA_021846045.1 bacterium
GGAGGATAAAGTCCCACCTTGCCATTTCGGCATATTCCATTTGATGAACGCCGCCGCGACGCTTAAGCGAGCCATTCCGGCTCCCAGGTTAAAAGATTTCCGTCCCCAAACCGGCGGAACAAACACTTGTCCATCGGCTCCGACAACCCCCTGACCACTGCGCCCATGACAGCGAGCGCAGCGCGCAACATAAAGAATTCTTCCACGCGACAGACTCGTTTTAAAAACCCCTTTGATTTTCCTAAGACCTGAGCCGCGCGCCTTTTCCCCCGTGGGAACGTTTCTCGACAGCCATTTCATATAAGCCACGAAGGCCTTCATTTCATCCCCATCCGGGGGCAAAGGCTTTCCGTTCAAACTTCGCACAAAACACCCATTGATTCTCTCCGGAAAAGTTACGACACGCCCGGCCCGCGCTTGATAGCGCGGATAGTGGTTATAGACGCCGACCAAGGAAGCCCCAAAGGGTTTCTGTCCGCCGCGCAAATGACAGCTTGAACAAGATAGTTCACTTCTTGCGTATTTTTTAAGCAATTGCGGCGTATGATTAAAAAAAGTCTCGCCTTTACGCGCCCAGAACTCATGCGGGCTCTTGATAGGATGATGCGAGCCTGCTTTCGCTGCGGGAAATTCCGAGTATAAGAGGAGAGAACCCAGCCCAAGAGTCAGCACGCCTTTAATGATTCTCTTTTTTGAACGGTTCATATCTAAATCATACGCTATCATCCAAACAAAAAAAAGATTATTTATTTGATGGGATATCAGCTTTTCTTATGGCCTTTTTAATTTTTATACGATTGGAAAAGAGGGAAGGTTCTTTTTGACGAAATAAAAAAATTCCAGGCAAAGATTCGGCATTCCCCCAGAGGGCAAGACCCAGTAGAAAAGACGCTTGATTTTGACGTCACTCAATGGAAAAATCGACAGTTGTTTCAGGGAAATCTCGTTTTGAACGGCCCATTGGGATACGAACGCAAACCCAAGGCCCGATGAAACCGCTGATTTAATCGCCTCGGTGCTGCCCAATTCCGCCGTATAAGAAAAATGCTTGCCGGGAAAACCGGCTTTTCTCAAGGAGCGCTCCACCACCGACCGCGTTCCGCTCCCCGGTTCGCGAGAAAGAAGAGGGCATTGGGACAAATCCTGAGACCGCCGCGGATGAAAAGATGATGAAGCCGGGCCGATCAAAACAATTTGATCTTCTAAAAAAGGCTTAAGTCCGACGGCCGGGGCGCGCGAATGGCCCTCAACCAGCCCCAAGGCAATTTCTCCTTGCCTGACCCTCTCCAAGACCTCTTCGGTGTTTCCTATATTGAGAACAAAAGAAACCTCGGGATTTCGCTTTTTAAATTTAGAAAAGATTGGCGGCAAGATATGAGAAGCGATGGTCGTGCTGGCAGCAAGGACTAATTTCCCTTTAGTGGAACGGGATTTTCTCGCTTCAAAAGCGGCTTCATCCATAAGGCCGTAAATCTTTTTCGCCTGATCGTAAAAAATTTTTCCCGCCGGCGTTAGGCGCACGCCTTCGATGGAGCGGGTCAAGAGTTGAACTCCCAACTGCCGCTCCAGATTTCTAATGCGGGCGGTTACCGCAGGCTGGGACAAATGAACCTCTTCCGCCGCGGCGGAAATTTTTTTAACATCGGCGACCGTCAGGAAGATGGGCAAAATATCAGGATTAAAGTCCAGATGATAGGAACTCACGCCCCTAATCGTATCCTTTTTGGCTATAAAAAAAAGGGCCCGGAAACGATTCCGGACCCTTCTGATAGCGGACTTAGCAGCCGCAGGGTGTCTTCGGTCCCATGGTATTTAACCCTCCCTTTTACGATTTTTTTGGTAACTGCTTAGGTTCGTCATTCCGGCGAAAGCCGGAATCCAGAAGATCACTGCTCTGGACCCCGACTTTCGTCGGGGTGACGTGAGTAGTTACCTTTTTTGCGTCAAAACAATTTTCGCCAATTTCCCCATTCGCCGGAAAACAATCGGATCCTTGTGCGTCCGGGCCAAAAGCGCCGCTCCTTCATAAAGCGAAATAATAGCCTCCGCCAAGGCGAGCGGGGACAAATCATCTCTCAAAAGCCTCTTTTTTTGGGCACAGGCAAAACTCTGGGATAATTTTCTGGTCCATGCGGAGAAAAACGCGCTGGCCTTCTCGCGGAAAAGAGAATTGACATCGCTCATTTCAAGCGCGATATTGGCCACCAGACATCCCGCGCGGCATCCGTTATTTTCATAATGGCTTGCCGCGCGCTCAAAGAGTTCATCAATAGCCGCGACAATATCGTCACCCGCGCAGAGGGGCTCTATGCGACGCTTTTGATAATCCGCGATTTTCGCGTCCAAAACGGAAAGGCCGATATTTTCCTTGGATGGGAAATGATAAAAGAGGTTGGCCTTGGTCATCTTGCAACGGCCGGCGATATCTTCCATCGTGGTAAGATGATAGCCTCTGAGGTGGATCAAGTGCTCCGCCTCGTCCAAGATTTTTTCCCTTGTTTTCGGGTCTGGTTTTCTAGCCACGATTTCTCCAGCGCAACAACAGTTAATTAACCAACCGGTCAGTTAAATAGTAGCAGGAAAAAAGAGTTTTGTCCAGCCAAATTTTATTTGGCTCATTCCCCCCGGGGAACCCATATCCCGGAGAGAAGTCCCTCGAAAACGTCTTGTCCGTCCTTGGAACCGCCGTCAAATTGCATCTGGACTTCGCTTAGGAGTTTGTTTCCACGAAAATAACCCTCTTCCCCAAAAGAAGCAAAGCATGCGGTCCTATCTCCCGGAAAAACCGGCCTTTTACATTCCGCTCGCCGAATCTCGGCAAAAAATCCGACCATCCTGCTCAATTCCGCCTCAGAAATGGTTTGGGTCATATGATAAATGCACCAGGCAACGCTCCCGATCTGGGCCGCCATTTCAACGAGTTTGACCGGCGGAATTACCCGACGTCCATCGGGGTATTCAACGGCATCCTCTTGTTTCCAAGCGTAGACACCTAGGATATGTTCTTCATCCAGCTCCAATATTTCATCGACAAAGCGCATCGGCCGCTGTTGAGGAATCAAAGACAGGATTTTCTCTTTTGTAAAACCGCTCACAACCTCTCTTCTCCATTCTTGAGGATTCCTCCGAAAGACATCGGGGTTTTCAGCGGGTAATCCGCGTAGCGAATGCGCGCATGGCAGCCCACCTGGACGTTCACGCAACTTAAAACCAAGCGCCCATCCGCGAATATGTGCGCGTCCCCTTTGACGAAAACATCCGTGGTTCCCGCCGGACGAATCAGCTTGTGAATTTTCACATCATAGACTATTTCACGATCCTGCGGACCTACGTCATCAAAGACTTCTACCTTTTCAGCCCCTAAGGCTCGCCCGACTCCCACGCCCCCCGTCCAAGTCAAAAAAAGTCCGAGAGTCTGCCAAACGGAATCAATCAAGAGAGAGGACGGTTTAACGCCGCCATTCATCGGATAAAACCATTCCAGGCCATTATTGCTTTGAACAGCCACGACCTCTCCCGCCCCCGTGAATGAATCAAAGGACGGACGCGAAACCCAGTCAAAGCCCCGCATTAACGATGAGGGCAGAAGACCCATTTCAACCGGCGGATTTTCCACGAGAACGCCTTGGGACAAGGCGATAATTTCCGCAGACGATAAAATATTTTTGGACAGGAATTCCTCATAACCCAGCCGCTTCTCAAGCGGAGCGCCCGTCCACTGAGGAAGAAGAGGGGAAACGGCTCGATCGTTTTTTTCCCAGAAAGCCGATCCTATCTGGGCTGAGCCAATAGAATAAATGAGATCGTTCCCAAGAAAGACGGACGCGCAAGCCGAAATCAAAAAGTCAGATCCTTCCTGCTCAATCGACTTAATATCAACCGCGTAAACGATTTTCTCGTCATAGGGGCGTATCTGGCCCAAGAAGGAAACCTCTGAAAATTCAAGTTCTTTATCGCAACCCTCAATTCCCCGCCAAGCGGCAAAAAATTTAAGAGACTGCCACACGGCATCAAGCCCCCAACACCCAGGCATGACGGGATCGCCCAAGAAATGGCAAAAATAAAACCAATCATCCATCCGGTTATGCCGAACAGACACAATACGCCCTGTTTGAGAAGCCTCATCCCAAGAGATGGACTCAATCTCGTGAAAGGCGAGAAGTAAAAAATCTGAGATTTTTGGGAGGCGTGAGGAAGAATTTTCTAAAAGCCGGCCGCGCGCATAGGCCTCAACCTCCGCGCGGCTAAAACTTGAACGCCCTTGAAATTCCTTAAATTCCATCAATAACCGAGAAGGATATTATACCTCAAGACAGCGAAGAATTAATTCGCGCTGTCGCCAGGAAGCAAGTGTTGGGGAATGTCCTCAAAAGAGACGGGCTTTCCGTTTTCAAAGTTCAAAATCCAGACGCGGTCGAAAACGTCTCCTCCCGGCCACTTCCCGGGTCCCGAGTCCCAGCCGAAATTTTTCAGCAAATCGGGAAGATTTCCATGGTTCCAGCAGATGAGCGCAGTCTTTCCGGCGCAATCGGGATTATGCATGACGTCATTAGCCATTTGGGCTCCTGTCTCTCTCGTGAAATTCTCGTTAATCTTGATTCCCAGGCTTTGAGACAGGGGGGTCACGGTCTCAATGGGGCGCAGGCTCTTGCCTTCTGAAACAGGGGCTCCCGCGTAAATTGCGGCGGGAACGCCATGGCGCGTCACCGCGGGATTTGTCTTAAAAAAATCCACGAGGGCCTGGGCTCGCTCGCGGCCTCTATCGCTCAAGTCCGGACCGGTCTCGGGCTTTTCCGCGTGGCGGATCAAGATCACCTGCGCTGGACCGAGAGCCTCCGGCGCGGGCAAATCCAAGGAAATGGGGGTTGGCTCGCCGCTTCGATCCGAAGAGAGAGGCTGCAAAGCCGCGGTCTCAACATTTGAAGCCTCGGCGATTTTTTCTACTCCGCCCCGGGCGAAAACGGCGCGCTGAAAAAACGAGAAGAAAAGCGGCGCGGCCAAAAATAAGATCACCCGTTTTTTCATCTTGATTTTAGTCCTAAGAAACGCCGGGCTTTAAACCAGCGCCCCTTTTTGGCATTTAAGGCGTCGAGATCTTCTTGAATCCGAGGATTATCCTTGGCCAATTTCTTGACCACGCGATAGTTCAAAACCCAAAAGGGAAGGGCCAACCCCCACAAAAGAAGGGTCGCCACCGGAATTCCGTGGGTATAACGCATAAGAAAAGGATCGAGAAAGAGCCCGGGAAATTTAACGATAAACCGCGCAATCGCCAAGGTTTCCCGCGTCATCGTGACTCCCTTAACTGTCGCTGTTTGAATCGCTCCCGAATGGAGAATTTTTCCAACGAGGCTCCGAAACGGAACTTCCATACGCACCGAAAAAAACCAAGGCTTCATGAAATATTTTTGATGGATTTTAGGGACCACATTCATGACCGTGGAGAGATAGCGGTCTCCAAAACCAACCATCCAGAGTATGATGTTTGTCTGCCAGGTAAAAATGACGTGCCAATCTCCATGAGCCTGCATCATCGCCAAGGGATAAAAAAGGAGAGCGCTGACCATCATCCGCTTGGTTGATTCCCAACTCCGGTTTTCCCCCCTTTGAACAAAAGCCGCGTAACTGTCGCTAAAAACAGCAATGAGAAGAGCGAAAACCCCGGAGGCAATGGCCGGACCCAAGGTAAAAGCATTCGCGCTCGGATTAAAATGGGCGGCCAAGGCCGCCATCCCGTAAGCCAAACCGAATTGAATCGAAGCGGACACCGTGCCGCGGAAAACATCTCCATAATGAACCGGCTCAAGCGTTCCTTTAATCCAATGTTTCCACCAGCGCAAGTTTCGATAAACGAAAGAGGAATTTGTTTTTTTATCCCCCAAAGCTGGAGACAAAAGCGCAGCTCCCTTATCCGCATCGATCATCAAGACCGTGCGATAAGGCTCTCCAAAGGAAGCCTTGCTCAACAATCCTAGAGGATGAATCTTGCGATTGATTAAAAGGCGGGAGCGATAGGTGTCCAAGCGTTTTGAACCGAGAGCGGGATCAAGTAAATTTCCCGCTTTTTTCGAAGCGGCAATTCCGTCAACTTGAAGATGGGCCGAGCCCTGATCGACCGCTAAAGAAGGATTGGAGATGACGGCGATGAGGGGACGCGCGCCCTTCACGGCAAAGCGAATCGCAACCTGCCCATCAATTAATTTGGCTTCGATTTCCCCAACCCCGGGCCTAGA
>JAJZCM010000074.1 GCA_021846045.1 bacterium
TTTTTTATCTCGCCGGTGATTGCCGATCAGTTTATCGGCCAAACGCGCGATCTGCTGGCGGCTCCTAAAAACATTTCCTAGGGCTATAGGATTGATTTTTTCCGCGAGCAGGCGAAACGCCATGGCCGCATTCTCGCCCTCCAACCCCCAATCCTCCTTAACCAACGCCTTGTACCCAGCAACGCTCTCGACGCTTACCGGAATCAGCTGTTTTTGGCCAAGACCCATTTCCAGAGCAGGGTTTAGCGGCCCGGTCACGCTTGGGTCAATCGGGCTTAACGTGGCCAATCGTGCCATGTAAATCTGATTTGCTCCTAAAGCGAATAAAGTCCCGCCGCTATGGCATTGTTGCGGGATGAGGACGCCGACATTAGAGGTAAATTCGCGAATAAGCCGACTGAGTCCAAAAGCCGCCAAAGTGTCTCCGCCAAGCGTAAACATAAACACTTCAACCCTTTCGTGATCCGGGAATCGCTTCAAATGTTCATAAAAAACGGGAATAAAATCCTTCGCCAGCGAGCCTTGCGCATTGGGCCTATCTGAAGTTAGGCAACAGATCAGATGAGAACCGCGATGTTTCTCAATCGCGGCGATAATTTCTTTGCGTTGTTCTAAACCCATATTATGAGAAAAACTTTCCTTAGAAGTATAGCGTCTAAACTGAAGAGTGTCAATAACATTTTAGTAAATTCTACCCCGCCAATTTGTAAATCTCGAAAGGCAATTGGGAAAAATCGATGCGGAATTGGGCGAGCTGGTCTTGGTCCAGGTATTTGGCGGGGGCAAAAACAAGGCGCCGTTTGCCGTTGAGCGGGCCAAGAGACCGGGCCGCATCCAAGGTTAGGGCGGTTTTCTTTAAATACTCGACGTCCGGCTTGTAAATTAGATAGACCTCGCGCTCTTTCGTTTGGCCGATGAAGCTGCGTTTTTCATCGAGCTTTTTTTCGTCGAAATCTTGCCCCGTCGCGGTGTAAAAAACGTAGCGCGCCAATTCCAAATAGCTCGGCAAATTCTTGCCGCTCAAGATGCCGGAGGCTTCGATGGGTTTTCCAAGCTCAAAGTAGCTGAAAGTCCCGCCTAGGCCTTTTTTTAAATCCTCGTCTTTAGCCTTGGGAACGCCCCTGATAACGCGCCTGACCCGCTCGGCCGTGATTTTGTCGGCGTAATCCTCGCATTCGACGAGAATAAATCGACGATTGCCGCCATCTTCTTTGTTTAGCGCCAAAACCGCCTGCGCCGTTGTGCCGGAACCGGCATAGGAATCCAAGATGATGGAGTTCTTGTCTGTCGCCACTTCCAGAATACGGGTCAGAAGCTTTACCGGCTTGGGACTGTCGAATTTCTCTGTTTGCAGAAGATTCTTTACCTCTCGAACGGCTTCCTGAGTATCCCCAGCAAAATCCCGCAACCATAAAGTTATAGGTACCAAGCCTTCCTGAACCTCTGATAAGAACCTTTTTAAACGAGGGACATTATTACCAGTTTCACCAAACCATATTCGATTTTCTTCCACGAGTTCTTCAAACCGCTGTTTCGATACGCGCCAACAAAAGCCGGAGGGGGGAGTAACTGTTCGGCCACCAGGCGTCTTGATCGGATAATCGTAATCGGCGCTGTAAGTTTTAACAACGAGGTTGTCCGGGGACCACGGCCCTCTGGGATCATTATTTTTATTTGTGTACCGAGCATTCTGTGTCTCCGTCCGTGGGAGAAGATTTAATTTCCACGATTCTTTTTTCCTCGCATAGACCAAGATGAACTCATAGGTGTCGGAAAACCACTTCGCGTCACTTTGGCGCGAGAACTTCTTTTGCCAACCGATTGTCGCGACGAAATTATCCTCCCCGAAAACTTCGTCTAGTAACATCCGCAGGTGATGGTCCTCGTTGTCATCAATCGAAACAAAAATAGAGCCATCATCCTGAAGCATCTCTCGAAGAAGCTTCAACCTCGGCATCATCATGCAAAGCCATTTGTCATGGCGGGTCAGGTCATCTCTGTCAACGACCTTCCCGAGCCAGTCCTGGATCATGGGCGAGTTGACGTTGTCGTTGTAAACCCAGTTTTCATTTCCCGTGTTATAGGGCGGGTCGATATAAATGCACTTGACCTTGCCCGCGTATGTTGGCAGAAGCGCTTTAAGGGCCTTCAGATTGTCGCCGTGGACAATAAGGTTGTCATCCAGTTTCGGCTTATCCGAGAGTCCCTTGTCCTTTTTCGGAATCAATTCATGATACGGCGCCGACAAATGATAATTCTGGACGAAGGGCTTTCCCTTAAAATTCAGCGTGGGCATGTGTTCTCTTTAATTCAATCTCCTTGAGAGAGTTGCTTCCTGAGTTCTTGAAAATGATTTTGTATGTCGGCATAAAAACAGTGCAATCTCTTATTATCTTCAAAAAGTCGCTTTCCTATCATTTCAAACGGCATTGATTGATCCTCCATCCTTTTCCAATTCTCAACATATTCCAGAAAATCAGCGTAGTAATCTCGCGTAGATTGTTCAGCAAGCCAGTAGTAGTTTTTGAATATCTCCAACATTTTTGCTCGAACGGGAAACAGCTCCGCTCGAGCTTGCGCGTTGTTGTATTTCATGATTTTATCCATCTCCTTCAATGACTCGGTGACCGGCGATTCTTGCGCGCGCCCAGTGAGGACATTGGGTCTTTCAACGAATACCGCCGCAGCTTCTTTTGATATTTTTTGTTGCAATGAGACTTTAATTTCAAATTCTTTTTGGAGTGCTTCCATCGGTGAATAAAATCCTTCCATTTGCTGTTTTAAAAAATCATACTTCTTTGAGGATTGACTGCGCCAAAATTCAAGCCATGCCGTCAGCATGACTCCAACTATGACGCCTACAAGTCCCAGAATGGGAGCCCAGAAATTAGAATTTGTCATTATCCGCGTCATTTTTTCCACCCTTCGATTATACTAATTCCCCTCGGAGAAGGATGAAAAAATGCTGGATAGGGAAATGCCGTGGTATTTTTGAAGCTTAACCCGGAATAAACGGCTCTTCGGTCATTTTTGAGATTTCCGGCGTCCAGTTGGGAACCTGAAGGCCGAACTGCGCGCATTTTTGGGCGACATCCTTAGCGAAAGCTTGCCGGACTTCATCGTTATCCCGCTTTTTGAGCCCCAGTTTGAGATAAATTTTATTTTTGGGAGACCCCGCGCGGCCAAAAATATTCATCGTGCGCGGATACCACCGGTCCAAGGCCTTCTGTAAATCATGGTGGGTCTTGTCGTCTTTAGCCAGCTTCTCTGTCCACTGATCCCCATGCGCCATGTGCATCCCTTCTTCTTTAAAAATTCCATCCATCACGTCGCACCAAGGCTTATAGGAACAGTCGAGCGCATCTTCCAATTGATGCCCGGCTCCCCGATCCATGCAGAAATTAAACATGATGAAGTCATACCAGGTCTCAATTGGATAATAAAAAATATTCACCCTTTTATCCTCGGCAACGCGCTTAACGCCGATATCATCATCCTGAACCCGCAGATTGAAATTATGCCGCTTGTAGTAGGCATCGACGTCGACTTCCATCCCCTCAAGCAACCTATACATCACGCGCGCATGGCGCACTTCGTCTTTGACGATCTGGGCGACTTGAAGGGTTTCCTTGATATCCGGCGATTTCGCGATCCACGGGACATAACCAAAAGCGCCGGCCAGTTCCGAATCCGCCTGCATCATCATCAGGTTCGTCAAATTTTCTCGATATTCGTCGGTCATTTCCTCAAGCGTCTCGATCTTTGTTCCTGAGGCGAGTTTGGCCTGAATTTTTTCTTCTTTAATACGCTCCGGTTCTTTGGACATAAATTCTCCTTACCTTCCTTCAAAGCGCGGCTTTCTTTTTTCAAGGAAAGCGGCGACTCCTTCCGCGTGATCTTGGGTTTTCCCCAATATCTCCTGCAACTGGGCTTCATACTCCATCTGGGTCTCTAAATCGTTCTCCAAAGCCCGGTTTATCGCCCGTTTAGTCAAAGCGACCGACAAAGGCGGGGCGTTCAATATTTCTTTCGTCATTTCAAGCGCCGCTGATCCTACTTCCTCGGGAGAAACCACACGGTTGACCCAGCCGAATCGAAACGCCTCGTCGGCCGTAATGGGCCTAGCCGTCCAGGCGTATTCCAAGGCTAAAGAGAGTCCCATAAAACGGGGCATGAAATAAGTCATTCCGGAATCAGGGACAAGGCCCACGCGGGAAAACGCGTTGATAAATTTTGATTCCCGGCTCGCGATTTTAATATCTGTCGATAAAATCAAACTCGCCCCAGCTCCGGCGGCCAAGCCGTTGATTGCGCCGATGACTGGCTTCTCCAATTTCCGAATTTGAGAAATTAGGGGGTTGAAATGGCGGCGCAGTTCATCGCCCAATGAAAAAGAATCTTCCGATTGTCTTTTTTTCAAGTCTCCCAAATCGGCTCCCGCGCAAAACGCCCGTCCCGAAGCGGTTAAAATCACACAGCGAATCTCACGGTCTTTCTCCGCTTTTTTAAGCGCCTGTGAAATCCCTTTGAGCATCTCAAGAGTCAACGAGTTGAGAACTTCCGGGCGATTCAAGGTCAAAGTCATCACCCCGCCGTCAATTTGGACCAAGAGCGGTTGTGTTTCAATTATCGGGGCCATTACTTTCCTTTCCGTAACTACTCACGTCACCCCGACGAAAGTCGGGGTCCAGAGCAGCAATCTTCTGGATTCCGGCTTTCGCCGGAATGACGAACCTGAGCAGTTACTACTTTCCTTTAAATTTAGGCTTTCGCTTTTGAATGAACGCCTGCATTCCTTCTTTTTGATCTTCGCTGTCAAACAAATCATAAAAAAGCTCGCGCTCGAGTTTCAAGGCCTTGGGGTAATCGGGATAGTCAGGGCTTAAGGCGGAGAGAACCGACTTTTTAACGGCCGCAACCGCCAAGGGCGGCATGGCGGCGATCTCGCGCGCCAACTTCAGAGCCTCCTCCAGAAATAATTCAACGGGAACCACGCGATTGAGAATCCCTAGTTTCAACGCCTCGTGAGCTGATATTCTTTTTCCGGTGAGGAGCATCTCTAAAGCCCGCGCGCGGCCCAAAAGCCGGGCCAGCCGGACACTGCCCCCCGCGCCGGGAATAACGCCGATTAGAATTTCGGGCTGGCCTAAAACAGCAGTTTCGGAGGCGATTCTTAAATCACAGGCCAAGGCCAATTCCAAACCGCCGCCTAAAGCGTATCCGCTGATTGCGGCAATGGTGGGCTTTGGAAAGGTCGCGACTTTATCCCAACGGGACAAATGCGGGTCTAAGCGCATTTGGGCGGCGTTTAAGCCCTCCATTTCCGATATGTCGGCTCCAGCGGCAAAGGCCTTGTCCGAACCCGTCAATACCACCGCTCTCACCGCCGAATCAGCCGCGCATTCATCGAGCGCTTTTTCCAGCTCATCCATCAGGGGATGGCTCAAGGCATTGAGCGCTTCCGGACGGTTGAGGGTCAGGAGACCCACCGCGCCTTTCTTTTCAAAAATAACGAAGGGTTTCGTATCCAAGTTCAATTGAGGTCGACCCACACGCTCTTAAGTTGGGTGTAGGATTCAATCGCGTATTGGCTTTTTTCGCGCCCATATCCGCTTTGTTTAAAACCGCCCCAAGGCGCCGCGGCGTCGACAAAGTGATAGCAGTTAATCCATACCGTTCCCGCTTGAATTTTCTGGGCCATCTGATGCGCTCGCTTGACGTCTTTGGTCCACACCGCGGCGACAAGCCCGTAAGCGCTTGCGTTAGCCCGGGAAACAACTTCCCCCTCCGACTCAAAAGGCATGACGGAGGCGACGGGGCCGAAGATTTCCTCTCGAGCAATTTTCATCGAATCGCCTACATCGGCAAAAACCGTGGGTTTCACGAAATATCCGGGGCCGGACGCGGCGTCTCCGCCGGCCAAGAGTTTAGCTCCCTCTTTTTTTCCGGCTTCGATATAGGACAAAACCCGGCGCCGCTGTTCTTCAGAAACCAAGGGCCCCATCTGGGTTTTGGGATCAAGCCCCGGCCCCTGGCGGACGGTCTTGGCCCGCTCGGATAAAATTTGAACCATCTCCTCATACTTTGACTTTTCGACGAA
>JAJZCM010000075.1 GCA_021846045.1 bacterium
CGACGCCGCTCTTGTTGCGCTTTTTCCTTACGAACACATCTTAATTATTGTGGATAAGACACCCATAATGCAAGGACTTCTCGTCGAGAGGGAGTCAAATTTTAGAGGCTCTGCGCAAGTCGGGAGCCTCGCTAAAGAGAGGCTTGCACCGGAGGTCGACGCGCGGCCCGATGGGTCGAAGCAACGCCGCACCGGCAAAACAGGGCGAGACAGACGTAAGTCTATCCCGCCCTCGTTTTTTTCTCATCCACGGGCTTTTTTAAGAGCTTTTTCCGCCACATCCCGAACGGCTGGGCTTGGATTTTTAAGTTCTCTTTGGATATCTGAAATCACGTCTTTTCCTCCAAGACTTGATAAGACCTCAAGCGCCAACACCTCATTGCTTGGAAATCTCGATTCAGATGAAACCGCGCCGCGCGCTTGGGTCAGAAACACGTAAGCGCGCGGAAGCTCGCGCCTCGATTGATTCAAAAGCTCCTTAAGAACTTCTCTTCTCATGCGTGAGCCCGGAGCATAGAAGCTAAACAACCGCCACAAGGTCTCAGGCGCCTTGAGCGAAAAAGATTCTCCTAGAGCCTGAACTGAAAGTTCCGCCAAAACCTTTTTCTGGCCCATGGGATTATCACCAAAATCCTGGGCCTGTTTTAGAAGCAAGTCGGCTTGAGGGCATCCGATTTTTGATATTTCAAACAAGGTTTGGCTGAAAGTCAGTTCCGGCAGATTTTTTTGGGAAAAATTTTGGCATAAGACCTTTCTCATGGCGCCGGTGGAAACGGGAGCGTGGGACAAGAGAGAAGCCGCTGCGGAGCGCAAGGCGTCCTGCTGGGACGAATCAAGGAGGACTTGGGAAAAAATCGGGAAAGTTCCAGGGTCATCAATGAGCCCCAAGAAATTAATGCAGAAAATTCTGGTTTTAAGCGGCAAATGCGAATCTAAAACAACCCGGCTCAGGGGCTCAATTGCCGCGCTTTTTTGCCGAGCGATTGAGGGGCCCAATTTTTCTATTTTTCTGTCCAACCAGTCGATCTTGGCGGAATTCTGCCCCTGTTCTTCAATGACCAGGCGGTTGATTTCCTCAATCTGGGGCGCAATGGAACTTGTTTTGGCCATCAAAGCCGGAGAAATAAAAAATGAAATTCCAAAAAACAAACCCCTGAATCTTCTTGTTTCTATTTTAGTCAAGAAAGCATGTCCCAAAATTTCATCGGGTCTAAAATTTTAGCGTTTTCACGCCTGGCCTCATCCGCCAGATCCCGGTCCCGCGTTACAACGGTTACTTTTTTCTTAAAGTAAACCAGGGACCGAACGCGCTCTAAAATAACGGAATCGGCCTTTGCTTCGTCCGAAAAAATAATACGGAGACGTTCCCGGTTTACGGAGGGAATGGCGCGGTAAAACCCGTCAAAAACCGCCTCAACTGAGAATTCTTGAGTTAAGCGCAACCACTCATCAAGCGCGGAGATAAAATCCGAGGCGCAACGATTTTGCTCTCCAAGGGTTTCCGGCCAAGGACCGAAAACGGCGTAAACGGCATTTGACCCGTCAATAATAAAGGTGCGCGAGGATTGCGGCATTAGCCCTTTCAGCGGGTGATCGCCTTGACGACCGCCAACGCGATTTCATCGGGATTTTTGAAAGCCTTTTTTCTTCCGGGCGGACGAATAATCCCCTTGAGAACCTGCTCGCCCATATTGGTCTCAAACATCATTATAAAAGCGGCGTCCCAGTTGGGAGACATCCGCCCGATAATGACGGCATCGGCCGAGGTTTGATTGCGAATCAGCTCTAATGCCTCCAGGCTATATCCAAAATCCTTGCTGGGCTTATGTTGGGCGAGAATTTTGGCGACGACTTTGCCGTCCACGGGGTTATAAGTCAAAGCCGCCAAATCACGGTTGATGGCATCCGCAATTTTTTGGCCATCCCCCCGAGGATCGACAAACGCGGGAACGCCGATCGCCCGGTATCCCCCAAACCCCGCTTCATCGTCGCGCTTAATGATCGAACGCGACCGGGCGCACCCAACTAGGGCTAAAACACCCAAGACAAACGCGATGCGAGACCTTAATTTCATTGACGAATCAGCTTCGGCTGGTGACCTCAAGCAAGTGATAGCCAAATTGCGTCTTCACCGGTCCTTGAACCTTGCCAACCTCGGCGCTAAAAACCACTTTGTCGAATTCAGGAACCATTTCGCCGGGACCGAATTCGCCCAAGTTTCCGCCTTGTTTGCTCGAGGGGCAAGAAGAGTGCTTCTTCGCCATTTCGGCGAAATCCGCGCCGGCCTCAATCTGCTGTTTTATCTCCTCGCATTTTTCCTTCGTTGAAACTAAGATGTGACGCGCTTTAGCTCTAGGCATATTCCCTCCATTAATTTTTTTTACCCGACGCTTTAATCATATTTTAAATGAGATACCATATCAATATGCGCTCGGCTTTTGTCAGTGATTTCGGTCCCATCCCCGCCTTTGAAGAAGACGACTATACCCAGGCCCTGGGATTGTTCGGAAAAGAGTTGGGTGTCCCCAAGGCCATCATCGCCATGTCCGGGCATTGGGATACAGGGTTGTCTGCGCTGGAGATTTCCTCTTCTCCTTACCCTCCGACGATTCATGATTATTCGGGATTTCCAGAAGAGTTCTATCAAAAACAATATCCCTGCCCTGGAAATCCCGCGCTTGCCCGCCGCATTGAAGATAAATTGAATGCGCAGGGATTCAAAACCCGTCTCAATAAAGATCGGGGCCTTGACCACGGGGTTTGGGTTCCCCTGTCGCGGTATATCCCAAGGCGGATATTCCTGTTGTCCAACTCTCAGTTCCATCCGGCGAAGACCCCCGGAAAATCATCCAAATAGGGGAAGCTTTGTCGCCTTTAAGAGGAGAAAATATTCTATTTCTCGCTTGCGGAGCCCTGATTCACAATCTGGGTCTGGTTCATTTCTTTGGAAAAAATGATCCGGAAGACGCTTGGGCAACCGAGTTCTACCGCTGGCTCAAGGAAAGAATACTCAACTTTAATATTGATGATTTAAGCCTCTTCCTCAAAAAAGCCCCTCATGCTCGCTTGGCCGCTCCTAGCACGGAACACTTTGACCCGCTTTTCTTCTTTCTGGGATCAGGAATGGGGGAAAAACCAAAAATCCATTTCGATTCCATCCGTTATGGAAACGGACTTTTTTTAATCGCAAGCATTGGAAAAGATGAGGGAAGCGCTTATGAAAAGAAGCATTGAGAGAATTTTTCGCGGGGCCCCGGAGCACTGGGTGGGAAATGGTTTTCATGTCAGTAATTACTTTCCCTCCGCGACCGACTTTGAAAAAAGAATGAGCCCATTTTTTCTTTTGGATTACCAGAAACCAGAAAAATACTCCCCCACCACGCACCGCCGCGGTGTGGGAACCCATCCGCACCGAGGCTTTGAAACTGTAACCCTCGCCTATCAAGGCGCAATCGCCCATCATGACAGCGCGGGAAATGGGGGCATCATCGGCCCCGGAGAAGTTCAGTGGATGACCGCTGGCAGCGGGGTTCTCCACAATGAGTATCACGAGGAAAATTTTTCCAAGACGGGCGGAATCATGCACATGATTCAAATTTGGGTTAATCTCCCAAAAAAAGACAAGATTATTTCTCCCAAATACCAGCCTTTGACCGGAAAAGAAATCCGCGAAGCTCTTTTGCCAGGACAAGCGGGCAAGATTCGCGTTATTTCCGGATCTTATGAGGAAACCCAAGGCCCAGCTTCAACCTTTACGCCGGTCCATATGCTTGATGTCAGATTAAACCCTAATGCCCAGGTAAGACTGAGCGCCCCTCAAGATTTCAACGCTGCGCTGTTGGTGCTGGAAGGCTTAATCAAGACCAACGGTTCCCGAGAAATTGCGGCGGACGAATTTATCTTATTTAAAAATGATGGTGATGAGATTTTCGCTGAATCGCTTAGCCCTTCCACTCTTCTTTTCCTAAGCGGGGCCCCCATTGATGAACCCTTGGTTCACTACGGTCCTTTCGTCATGAATTCTGTTGTGGAAATTAATCAAGCCATTGAGGATTTCAACAACGGAAAATTCGGCTTTTTAGCCGATTAATTTTCCGCCACTTTAAAGTGTACTCTTGGCGGGGCCTAGGCCCATGGCCAAAAAGTCATGGTTCAGGAACTCTCAAAAATTTCTCGGGACAAAGGCATCTCTGACTTCAGCGGAGACGAGCCGTCTATATGGGGCGAAACCTATCAGGGGAAGGCGGCCGCTTCGTTGATGCAAAGACTTTCTTGCGCGCCTGGATTTACGGCGGCGATGAAATCGCCATTATCGAACCTATTCCGGGATTGGCTAAACGTTAAGGCCGACAGGCTTTGTGAACGGCATTCAGAGCAGCTTCGCCGTCCATGCGGTGGACGGAAACAGACAAGCGGCGAAAGCCGCGGCGAATGGAAATTATTTTTATTTTCTTTTTCTTGAGTTCTGAAATAATGCCCGTTTTTATTTCTGGTTTAAGATGCGCGAAAGGGCCCACCGCCGAGATGAGAGCCTCAGAATCTTTTTTTTCAAAGGCTAAAGCCGTGACGGGGGATTTTTCTTCTTCCTTGAGATAGGGATCTATGAGGGTTCCCTCATCCGTGTGGAAAGCCGAACGCAAATGAATGGGAACCCGATATTTTTTCGCGACTTCCAAGGAACGCAATTGCATCACCTGAGATCCACAGCGGGAAAGCTCAATCATATCCAAAAGAGAAATCGTTTTAAGAACTCGCGCTTTGGCGACCATTCTAGGGTCGGCCGTATAAATTCCACGAACATCGCTAAAAATCATGCAGGAAGAAGCCTTGAGTTTCGCGGCCAAGACCGTCGCTGTTAAATCCGAGCCTCCCCGGCCTAGGCTAACCACGTCTTTCGCCGCGTTCATTCCTTGAAATCCAGCGACGACGACTATTTTTCCATCCTCAAGCTCTCGTAAAATACGCTGCGGACGTAAGCGGGAGATATCGGCGTTTCCATAGGGCCCCGTGGCCTCAATTCCCGCTTGCGCGGCGCTTAGAGACACAGCCGGGCTTCCCCCCTCTAAACACGCTATCGCAAATAGGGACACGCCGACGATTTCACCAGTCGTAATCAATTGATCTTTCTCTCTGGGAGAGGCATTTTTGGCTATTCTCGATGAGAGAGTCAAAAGCTCATCGGTCATTTCCCCGGGAGCCGACACAACGACGACCACCGCTTTCCCGCGCTTTTTTTCGGCAATCACGCGTCCAGCGGCGCTCTGAATTTTTTCCGGATCGGCGACGGAGGTGCCTCCGAATTTCATAACGGTCATATTCATGAAATTAATTTTTTAAGAAAAACTTTCGCCACCGCCTCTTGAAGTTCTGCTGTCGAAACAGTTTTTTTAATTAATTCTTGAAGCGTTGAAAGGCTCTCTGGCTCCAGCTTGCAGGGATAAATGGCCGAAAAAGTCTTAAGATCACAGCAGACGTTCAGCGAAAACCCATGATAGGAAATTCCATTTTTAACCGCAATCCCCAACGAAGCCACTTTTTTACTTTGGCACCAAACTCCGGTCAAACCTTTGACTGTTTCCCCTTTTAAGCCGAAAATTTTCATAGACTCGATCAAAATTTCTTCCAAGAGGCGTAAATAATCCCGAACCTTGAGACCTAATTTCCCCAAATCAACGATCGGATATCCCACGAGTTGCCCTGGACCATGATAGGTCCAATCGCCGCCGCGTTCAATTAGATAGGCCGGATGAGGAAGATTCGGCGGCTGCGGAGTTTTAGATGAAATTCCGCGCGTATAAACCGGCGGATGTTCTAAAAGAAGAAGCGTGTCCGGAATGAGGCCTTGTTTTCTTTGCTTGACTAAGTCTCGCTGAAGGTCCCAAGCCTTTGCGTAATCCAAAAGCCCGAGAAAGCGGACATCCACTTAGGCAGTTTTGGCTAAAATATGAATGGCTTCGCCTAAGGCCGCTTCCGCCGCTTCCTGGAAAGCTTCGGACAAGGTCGGATGGGGGTGAATGGTTCCCGCGACATCCTCTATCGT
>JAJZCM010000020.1:0-12372 GCA_021846045.1 bacterium
TTCTTGCCGGGGTACGCGCCGGAACTCAACCCTGACGAATTCGTGTGGAACTACGTCAAGAACGAAGGCGTCAGCAAGAAGCCGTTGAAGCGCAACGAGTCGCTTCAGCGGAGTGTCGAAAGCGATCTCGCCGGCATCAAGCGTCGTCCCGCGCTGGTACGATCATTCTCCGGAGCGCCAAGTGTATCCTATACCAAGGACTGATTAGTATATTCGGTCAGAAGCGCCGCTTCCGAGTTTGTTGAAGAGCGGCCAGAAGATCGCTACCCTGGACCCCGACTTTCGTTGGGGTGACGAAGGTGTCCCAGCGCGGAAGTCAGGAAATGCGCTCTTTGGATACGTCCTGTTCCAAGAGCGCATTATTTTTTCCATTGACGAAAGGGCGATAAGGTGTATAATATAGCTATACAGTGACTGCTCGATTTGACTTCGCCGAATTTGAATGGGATGAGCATAATGCGTCAAAAAATGGGCGAAAGCATAACGTTTCACCGGCTGAGTGCGAAGAAATATTTTTCAATGAGCCTTTGCTTATCGCGCGCGCGGACCCAAGCAAAATTCTCTACAACGAGCGCAGGTTGTTGGCCTACGGCTCCACGAATGGCGGCAGGCCGCTTTTTATCGTATTTGTTATCAGAGGAAACAAGATCAGAGTCATTTCCGCGAGGGATATGAGCCGCAAGGAGAGGTCTTTTTACCATGAAGAAACAGAAAAAACCGATTAAGTTCAAAACGGAAGCGGAAGAAGCCGCATTTTGGTCTAAAGCCGATTCGACTCGTTATCTGGACCAGTCCAGCGTTGTCAAAGCGCGTTTCCCTGAACTGCGGCCCACCACCCGGCCTATTCCCCTTAGGCTGCCCGTCTACACGATCGACAGACTTAAGGTATTGGCGCACAGGCTGGACATTCCTTACCAGGTCCTGATGAAAAGGTGGATTGAAGAGGGCATCAGACACGGATATCGTCCTCTCCGTTAAAAAATAAAAAATCGGTAAAAATCAGCCAATGCCCTTGCGCCGGATGATTTTTTGCTTCATACCATCCCCTGTGGGGGCGCATTAAAACGATAGAGTCCGCAATAATTCGCGAGAAAGCTCTTGGGAATTAATTTGGACGAGGTTCTTCAACCAAGTAAGACCCAAAATAAATAAATCTTTTTTTGGGTTTGGAATAAGAGTAGTCGGTGACTTTGTCGCCGGAATTAATTTCGCTTAAAGGGCGCCCGAATCTTTCTTTAAATGATGACCGCAGCACCTGCCCGGAGGACTTGCGGCTTTCGATGAACCCGTCGCCGCCCGTATAAATCATTACGTGGCTGATGCGTTTTTTGTTTTTTGGGTCGCTTAAGAAAATCAGGTCGCCCGTTTTCATTTGGGTGTTTTTGACAGGCCTGCTCTTGAGCTTTTGAGCGAAGGAGTCTCGGGGAATATCGATTCCAATGACCCGATAGGCGAGGTTGACTAGCCCCGAGCAGTCAACTCCGATGGACAAATCCGGCTGAACTCCGGATCTCCCGCCCCAGTAATAGCTGGTTCCAAGAAAAAGCTCCGCCGTGCGGATAATTTCGGATCGGCTCTGCGCGTCAACGGGATGGCGGGAAGGATAGAGGGCGCTGGAGTCTATTTCAGCGGTCGTGTCGTCTGGAAGCAGAACAACGGAAAGGCTTCCGTTATTCCCAAGCTTTTTAAGCCTAGTGCCGACTGAAAGATTTAGAAATTCCTGGCCGCGGTGCAAAATCGCCTGTCTGATCCTGACGACGGAATTTGGCGCCGGGTTTAAGGCGAAGGAAATGTCTTTCGCCTGAATCCACCCATGATAGCCTTGCCAGAGCCCTTGCCGAAAATCCATTTGCTCGTCAGCTGCTATTTGAACCCAAGAGCCGCGGGCCTTTAAAAGAGTTATCTTTTCGCCGTAGAGAAGCTGCGACAGATGAAGGGGATCGTCGAGCCTTACTTTCATCTTTGGAACGGGCTTTGACATTAGGTTTGAAACGGGAACGCCAATGATGGCCGAGAGACCTTCAAGCGGGCTGACAAGGTAAACCAAGCCTCTTTTGTTGATTCTCCAGGCCTTGTCGAACGCCGCTCGCGGGTAGACGCGCCTGACTAACGAGGCATTGGGGGCGGCGGGATCGTTGACGATGACGTCGCCCTTTTTTGTAAAGCCCGTGATGACCAATAAATGCCCTGCGGTTTTTTTAATGGGAGCCTTCGGCAATTCTCCCGCTTTAAAAGAGACGCTGGCGATAACGGGGCGCCCGTTGGCGATTTCTTTCTCGACATCGGCAAGATCATTAAACCGGGAAACATAGGACAAAAGGTTAAATGAGCCAGCAAAAGCGACGTTAAAAGTCCAATCCCCAAAATTAAGAGTCGTTTGATCTCGCACCGCTTCGGCGATTTTAGCGGTCTTAAGCGGAATCTTCCAGTAGTCAAGGACCATCCCCAGAGAGGTCGGGCTGCAGACGTTGCGGCGATATTTTTTTTCCTCTTCCATTTGAGAGCGCGCTTGAACTGGGAGTTCTCTCACCCACGGGCCGGGTTTAAAGGGCATCGGTTTTTGATGGGCCCCTTCCGGATTTGAGACATTGACGGCGATAAATTTTAAGATCGTAGGCGCCCGCAGAGACGAAAATAGAATCCGGTATTGAAAAACGTGGACGCTCTTTTTAACCTTGAGAGTGTCGATGTCGACAAAGGCGAGCGCAGATTTTTTTTTGTTTTTGTGCGAGTAAAACAGAGGCCCTTTTTGGGCGCCAAGAACAAACCAAGGCGTCCATCGGTTGTCCATTTGAACGCGCGCCTCCATTTGAAGAGTATTCCCGGCGGGAACCTCCGCGTTCCAAGAACCGACCAATTCGTCAAAGGGAATCGGAGAGGAGATAATTCTGGAGAGAAAAACAGAAGAACTCAAGTTTGTTTTAAACAAACCTTCTTCAAAGGAAACCGGTTTCAGGCCGGATAGCGAGCTTCCTTGCCAGTCAAGCATGGCGCGGCAAAGATAGGTGTAACTCATCGCCTGGAGATTGGACGTCATAAAGACCAATAGACCACAGACCCAAGACCACCGGCCTGCTTTCCTTGCTCGCGAAGCGAGAGCGTGCCGAAGCGCCTCCAAGAAAGATGTTGCGATTCGGCCTGCGTTTTTATAGGAATCAATCAAAAACTATTTGACCAGCTTGTTGGCGGCTTTTCTAGGAGGGTCGTTGGCCGGGCGCGGCGTCGTTTTTGGATTATTTTTAAACGCGGGAGACAGTTCCGCATTAACCTTGGCCCATTCAGGCGACTCATCCACAGATCCCACAATCGCCCCAATCGGACATTCCGGGAGACAAACTCCGCAGTCAATGCAAACCTCGGGGTCAATGATCATGAACGGCTGGCCTTTATACTCTCCCGGATGAATGCACTCAACCGGACAAACGTCGACGCATGACGCGTACACCTCTCCGAGGCAGGCTTCGTTTATTACATGAGCCATTGAACTCTTCTCCCTATTGTTTTGATAAGATTTAAAACGATGCGACGCCTTCATATTAACTCTTTTCCTTTTCGCTGTCAAGAAATTCTCTCTTGGGCGGTCTGCGGTTTGCTTGTGGGCGTCATGGCGCCGAGGCTTCGCGCCGCAGATTTCGGGGATTTTGAGGATTCGGTTTCAACTCAGGACTTTGCCGCCCTGCATAAAAAATCAGACGTCATGAATTTTCTTTCCAGACTGACAAGGCTAAAACCCACGGGAAGCATGTCTTTAAACTGGCGCAACATCGGGCCCAAGTATGAAGGTTTTGAAAGCCAAATTCAAGACGAGGTCTATTTAGGGGGCATGTATTTCGGCTTTGACGGGCCTGTCGCTGACAGCGTTCCAATTGTGGGAGAATGGCATGTGCCGACCAACGGCCAAGGCTCCGTCATTCTCAACCAACTCAATTTTAGCTACCAAAAAATAAAAAATTTGGATGTTCAGCTGGGGAAATTCGTGGTCCCCTTTGGACGCTATAACGAGCTCTATCGTCCCGAGCAATATTTGACGATTACGCAGCCTCTTTCAATGGCGTCTCCCCAGGGTTTGGACCTGATGGTCAGAGCCAATTCCCCGACGCCTCCGGTCAGCATCGGATATACCGATATTGGAGCCAGAACCAGCTTTTATCCTCCGGTCAAAAATATATTGATTCCCGATGAAATCACGCTTTACATGGTCAACGGCTTGGGGGAATCCTACAATCGGTTGCGCACTTTTTCAAACCCCGGCGACCTGGGAGTTCCTCCGGTTCCGGGAAACGGAACCAATATCGATTTCGGCCATCAAGATAATAATCTTGCCGATAACAATAATTCAAAATCGGTCGGCGCGCGGCTGGTGTGGGCTCTTGGCGACCTGCGTTTTCCCTGGCCTTTTCCCGAGGGAGCGACGAACTTAAAAGGCGTGACGATGGATTTGTCCGGTATGGAGGGACAGTATAATCTGGAAGGCAATTTGAATTACCAAATTTATTCCTTAGACTGGAGTTTCGATTATTTGGGATTCAACTTCTCGGGGCAAGGCATCTACAGCTACACGCAGTTTATGGCGCCGCTTGAAGCCAATGGACAATATGTAAATCCCTCTGGCGGACCCCCCTGCGCGGCCGGCGGAACCACGGCCGGCTGCACCACGCAATTGGGCCAGTCTTTTTATACCGACTATGGTTATTTCATTCAGGCTGCGGCCCCGATTATCCGTCATCCCAAATATGGGAAAAATGTGATGGGGGTTCTTGTCTACAATCAAATGTTTCGCCGCGGACCGGTCGAAGATTTGTTGGACAATCAAACCTTGGATGGAGAGCTTTATCCTTCAGTGACGGCTATTAATCCCGCCAATGGATACGCGACTTCGATGATGGATAAATATACGGCCGCGATTGATTGGCAGTTGAGCCAGCACTTCTGGGTTAAGTTTGAATACTCCTATTGGGATTTGCGCAATACCGCAACCAGCGCTTATACCTATACCAACATTCCCGGATACCGCTTGGCCAATATTTATCAAACCGGGACATCGTTTGTGATGGCATTTTGATAAACTAAAGTAGTGATTACAACGCTTCTTTACATTTGGAAAGGCCGTCATTCCGGCGCAAGCCGGAATCCAGAATATCGCTGCTCTGGACCCCGACTTTCGTCGGGGTGACGAATGTAAAAGAATTTACGAATCACTACCCTAAATCTCCATGCTTGGATATTTTCTTTTAACTTTCGGTTCCCTGTTCGCGATCGTGGACCCTTTTGCGGCCATTCCGGCTTTCTTGGCGATGACCCAAAAATTGAGCGTGCCGGATCGCCGCCATACCGCCAAGATCGCCTGCATTGTTTGTTGGCTGATTCTAACGGGCTTTGCTTTGTTGGGATCGGAAATTTTCAGCCTCTTTGGAATTACCTTGCCCGCCTTTCAAGTCGCCGGGGGTTTGATTGTTTTACTCTCGGCCTTGGACATGTTGCGGGCCAAACGTTCTCCGCTTCAGGAAACGGCGGAAGAAACTCAAGAGGGAATGTCGAAAGAAGACATTGCGATCACCCCTTTGGCGGTTCCCATGCTGGCCGGCCCAGGAGCGATTACGACCGCGATTGTGTTATCAGACCGCGCGCATGGTTGGATGACGCGCGGGATTCTCTATTTGACGATTGCGGGAGTCGCGGTTTTATCTTATTTGATTTTGACCCTTGCAAGCGGCGGAGCCAAACGCTTGGGGCCGACGATATTGAATATCATCACGCGACTCATGGGTCTTATGCTGGCCGCTATCGGCGTTCAGTTCATTCTAACGGCTTTAAAGATTCATTAGTCCCGTTGCTTTCATTATCAGCGATGATGGGAAGAGCCGGCTCCGCTCGGGGCGGGATAATTTCCGAATTTGAGGGAAGGGGTTTCGGCGCTTTCCCATATTCCCGGAAGATGGCGACAATTTCATCGTAATCAAGCTCGTCGCGCTTTAAAAGCTCTTGGGCGAAGCGTTCCAAAATATGGGCTTCTGATTTGAGAGTCATTTCGACTTCTTCCACCGATTGTTGAAGCAGCCTTTGGGTCGCCGCATTGAGGCGTTCTTTGAGGGCTTCTGAAAGCTGCTCTTTGGGGATTTTCGTGTAGTCTCCGACAAATCCCTTCTCGCCCATGCCGTATTTCCAGACCATAGCGTGGGCGATGGTCGTCGCGTTCGCGAAATCGGAGGCCACGCCGTCGGTCGTAACGCCGAACCGAAGTTTTTCCGCCATGTAACCGCCCAAGGCAACCTTGATGTGGGCTTTAAGGGTATTGATATCGGAACTGAAGAGTTCTTCTCTGGGAATTGAGTGGACGACCCCCAATACTCCGCCGCGTTGGATAATCGAGGCTTTGAAAACATCGTTGGTCGGATGGGTGAGATAGAGAATGAGCAAATGTCCCGCTTCATGGAAGGCGGTCATTTCGCGTTCTCTCGGGGTCATGTTGAGGCGATGGGCGACTCCGAGTTCGATTCTTTCAATGGCGGCGGAAATGTCTTTATAGGTAATAATTTCCCGGCGTTCCCTTGTCGCGATCAAGGCTGATTCCTTGAGGATGTTTTCAATTTCGGCGGGAGTCTTATAGACCGCTTTTCGAGCCAAACGCGCGATATCAATGGAAGTTTCGAGATTGATTTTTTTGGCATAATACTCGAAAATTTCGGTGCGCTCCTGAAGATTGGGGCGTCCAATGGCAATTGTGCGGTCAAATCTTCCCGGGCGCACAAGCGCGGCGTCTAAAACTTCTTCTTGCGCGTTCATCGCTCCGATGACGACAATCGGGCTCCCATCGTCATTTAGGCCGTCCATCTCGACTAAAAGTTGATTGAGGGTTTGATTGCCTTCCTGGTTTCCGCCGAAAGCGTCGAAATAGACGCGGGAACGCCCTAACACCTCCAGCTCATCGATAAAGATGATGCAGGCTCCATAGGCCTGGGAAAATTGCCGGGCTTGCTTGAAAAGTTTTCTAACGCGCGCCGCCCCAACGCCGACGAAGACCTCGACGAATTCCGATCCCGAGGCCGATAAAAAAGGAACGCCGGCTTCAGTCGCGATGGCCTTGGCGAGCAAAGTCTTTCCGCATCCCGGGGGGCCGACCATCAGCATCCCATGGAGAATTTTTCCGCCGACTTTTTTGAGCGCCGCGCGGTCTTTGATGAGTTGAACCATTTCCCATGCGTCTTTTTTAGCTTCGGTAAGCCCGATGACATCTGAAAATCGCACGTTGACGTGCCCTGCTTTAACACGGGATTTTTTAAATTGCCCGAATCCTCCTCCGTATTGGAGAAGATAGAGAAATCCAACAAAGACCAAGGTCTGAATGATGCCCCAAGGAAGAGAAGCAATATTGATTCCAATAATGTATTTGCGGACGCTTTCTTCCATCCCGGACATATACCAGATGGGGATGACAATGGAGACGATGACTCCAACGATGATCGCAAACCACAGCCAGTTGCGCTGCAAAAAAAGCCAGATTTTAGCTTTAAGGCTTCCGCGCTTTACCGGTCCGATAAAAAACATCAAAGCGGATAAAAACAGGACGCTGGCGGCGACTTCGATAAGATAGGATGTTGTCATAGTTCCCTAAAATATATCAATATACCCCCTCCGATAGAAAGCGGCGTCATGGCCCCATTCCCGGAAGGACAAAGGGAATAGGCCGGTCCCGATGCGGCACATATTTCGTCACTTCAAAAGTATACCCGGGGGAATGGTACATCCAGGCGATATCAATGGGCTGGGTTTTAACTTGGAGCGTGCAGACCTGCCAAAATTCAGTCGGCGTGCATTGAAAAGAAGCCCCTCCGTTGGAGCCGGTGGGCGCGAGCCCCAAAAAGCTTTGCGTGGGGCTTCCGTATCCGAGATAGGCGCTGACTTTATTTTGGATGTCGCTTTCAAGCCCGTTGTCCGGGAACGCGCTTTCATTTCTGTGCGATTCGAGTTGCCATCTGCGGGCTCCGTAATAAGAGGCAATTTCCATTTTCTGAACCAGAATCAGCATTGCGAAGATTTTGGCAAAGACAAACAGAAAGAACATGAAGATGGGAAATAGGAGGACTGTCTCTGTGGTGGCCTGGCCGCTTTCTTTTGCCTTCCGCGGCTTTCCTTTGCTCTTCGTTTCTGCGTTCATGGATAAAGTCTCGTTTGAAAATGCGGGGTGGGCGCAGGCCAAACGGCGGCCTCATTGTCCGCTCCGGGCCAGAAGGAGGCGGTGGCATGAACCTTGGCGGTTCCCAGCGGAACATTGAAAGAGTTTTGCGGCGGCGTCCAGGTAATTGAGGCGGGCCAGCCGGGATAAGGGTTTCCCTTCTCCGCTGATTGAATCATTCCGGGGTTGACGGTGGCCAGTTGAAAAAGCCCGTCGCAGCCATTAATGGTCGAGGCCATGCCGGTTCCCGGCGAGTTGTTGAATATTCCGTAAGGCTGAAGCATGTTTCCTGGCATCAGTTTATTGGCATAGTAGAAAATTGAGGGTATACAGTGCATTTGGACGCCGCTCAGAAAATTGACTGGGGGAAACGCGACGCCTTGGGCTTCGCTTAGGGCTTCCTGCGTTCCGAGATTGAGCCAATAAGACTTGGTAAAAAATTGATGCCCTGTTGCCAAGCGCTGAAGAACGGAAAATTGCGCGGATTCAACCGAGCCTAGAAGCTGGTAAATCTGGACATAAAGGTTCATCACCGAGGTGGCGTCATCCCAGTTGATGTTCCAACAATTGGCAGTTTGCTCGCTGATGAGCGTTAGACAAGGAGTTTGTCCGCAGTTTTTTCCGGAAGGGTCCGTATGAGCGTTGGAAGAATCAAAGTTGCTCGGAGTGGCCGTGTTGAGGTTAGGGCCGCGGATGGAAGCGGGGTCATAGGCGATTTTCCAAGAGGCGGACCCCGGAGCTTCGGAGTCTTGGTAGGCGTATGCGGGGTCTCGTGGAAACGTGCCCTCTCCGTAGAGAAGATCGTCAAGAGCCAAGCTTCCACCCGTCGCATATTGGTTGACGGCCGCATCACAATTACTTTTTCCCATGTTGTTTAAAGTTGTCGAATGAAAGCCCTCATAGAAAATGCGCATCGGGAAAGCGCCGTTGACATAGGCCGTCCGGTTAAGAAAATCAGAATAGTTGGTCATCTCGACAAAGGCGGCGGAATCAATGGCGAATTGATGGCGGATTTTTTCACGGGAAAGTTTCGCGGTTTCATAGATTAAATAGACAAAAAGCATCAAGGTGGGGAACATTAAAAGGGCCGGAATGAGTATTTGGCCGCTGCGTCCCTTGCTCGCGAAGGGACAGCGTGCGCGGGCGTCTACGGGAAAGGTTTTAGGCGCGCGCCTAGAGAGCCGCATATTCTGTTATAACCCCGGAATGGGAAATTTTCAAGGTCTAAATTGTTAAAGAAACCAAAGTATGAGAATGAGGGCGGCGAGTGAAGTTAAGGCCGAGGCGACGAAAAAGACGGGAACATCCGAGTTTTTTTCCTGCTCCTGATGGTCCAATGAAAGAGGTTTTGAATTGGCTCTGGGCATTTTACCCGATTTTCGCGCGGGCGGAGAGTTGGTTCGCGGATAGGAAGATTTGCCGGAAGTCTCGCTGTTTGTTTGTGGAGCCGCCGCGCCTGCGTCCCTTGCTCGCGAAGGAACAGCGTGCGCGGGCGGCTGTGGGAAAGATTTTAGGCCCGCACCTGCGTTCCCTGCTGGCGAAGGAACAGCTTGCGCGGGCGACTTGGTCTTTTGAAAATTCTTGGCCTGTCCTGGGGAAGCCCATTTATCTTTTAGGGGTGAAAGATTGTGGAATAAACCGGTTTTACCTTTTGACGTCCGAGTTTTAGGGGGTGGAGGGTTTGGCGTGAACGCGGGTTTTTTCCGTTGGGGAAGATGTTTTGACCGGTGGGAATAGGGCTTTAAGCGCCGCGTTTGGGTCTTGGCTTGATGATGAGTGATTCGCTGCGCGGGTTTCTTTAGCGGAAGCGGATGGGGGTTGGTTTTTTTAACGTTTCTAGCGGCAGCGCCTTTGAGCAATTTTTTAGGAGGCTTTTGTGGCGCCAGCTTTGCTTTTCGGGAAGGAGAAGGTCCTGGAACCGAAGCTGTTTTAGGGCCGGAGTTTTTAAGAGTTTTTGCTTGGTTTAAGGCCGGCGAATTGGGATTTTGAGAAGGGCCTGCGCCGCCGCCCGAGGAAGCGCCGCCTCCTCCGCCGGATCCGCCTCCGCCGCCTGTCCCACCAGAAATTCCGCCCTTTTTATTTTTTTTATTTGCGCTGGATGCTCCGCCCCCGCCGCCGCCCGTTGGAGCGGATGGGCTTTGGGCGTTGGGGTCCTTCCAATTGGGCCAGTATTTACGAATGAGTTTGATTTCCTCTTGATCGAAATGGCTGAGGGTTTGTTTCATTTTGGCAATCGCCGTCGGGTCTTGAGTTGAGGGCGAAACGAGCAATAGATCCTTGGGATATCGAGAGCCCATGGTTTTTAAGCGGCTTCTGATTTCGTTTTGCCGTCGTGGAGTCATTGCGGGAATGGAGGAGTATTTTTTGAGCGCTTTGTGTTCAATTTTGATCTCGGAGGGAGAACTCTTCCACGGCCAACAGGAAGGCTTCCAGCAGTTGGACAGGCTCCGCACGACCGCCGCATGGGGCCAAATTTTTTTCTTTTTAATATCAGTCAGCGTTTGAGAAGATAGGGAGCCCTGGGTTAAAATGGGGGAGGGGTTTGAGATTTGTGGAAACGAAGCCGCTTGAAGGCTTCTGTATGTCGCGAGAGTTAAAAAAATATCTAAAAAAGAAAGGGAAAGCGTTTTGCGCATAACGTTCGATAAACACCGCCTCTCTACTTATTACGTAATGAAGTGGGGGAAAGTTCGCCTATTTCTTGTAACTACTCACGTCACCCCGACGGAAGTCGGGGTCCAGAACAGCGATTTTCTGGATTCCGGCTTTCGGCCGCTTTCCAACGAACTTGGAAGCGGCACTTCCTCCCCAATGCTTGGTCGCCGGAATGACGAACCTGAGCAGTTATTATTGCTTAACGAACCCTTAGATTTCTCGAAGGCTGCCGATAATGATGGTGCCGTTGGGATTGCTGGGGCCGGTCAAAAAAATGTAGAGGTTTTTCTGGCCGAGAATATAGGTCAAAATTTTAGACGCCGGAGGGGCAAAATTAACCTCAATCCCCGGCATATTGGAGATGTTCAGGGACTCAAGCTGAAAAGGCGAGCCGTTTGTTTTCGCTTGGGATACGATCGTCCGGCTAAGTTTGTTGAAAGCCGATATATCATTGGGAAAAGGATTTGGCAGAATCTTAAGTCGAACGATTCCCAATTGTCCATAAAGGCTTCGGTCTAAAAATGTGCTGGGGTCGGTTCCTTTTTGACAGAAAAAAACGGTTTCCCGTCTTTTTGTTTTTTTATCGGTGATGGCTTCGTAACCATCCGGAATATGGATGGTGTAGCCCAACCGGCTGAGGAAAACGGGACGGGTGATGGGATTTCCCAGCCGGGGCCTGGGTGGGCGGAGAAAAATAAAGACTAGGGAGGAAAATAAAGCGAGTCCGCCCAAAGCCATTAAAAATCGTCCGAAGCTCTCCCGGCTTTTAGCGCGTTTGGCCGCTTTAAGAGCGTCTTTGATGTCTTCTTCTGAAACTCCCTCCGATAACAGCTGAGCCTTAAGTTCCGAAAACGGAAATTTTCCAAGGTGGGACTTTAAATAGAAGACGACTTCTTCTTTAATCATGGGTTAGCGCCCTGAACAGATAAAGATTCTTTTTTGATTTTGTGATTGGCCATGATTTTTCCGGACAATTCCCATTCGACGGGGCGCTTCTCAAGAATTTTGTCGAAAAGATTTTCTCCGGACAGGGTCAAAAGCCCGTTCTTATCGAAAACTTTCCGGCCAAGCGCGTCGGTGAGGCCAAAGACCCGTTTGGGCTCGACATGGCGCGAAGCGAAATAATTGATGGCTTTTTGGGAAAGGAAAAAGAGGTATTTTTCAAAGCCCGCTTGATTAAGTTCGATGGGAGAATTGGTTTTGCCGTGTGTTTCAAAAGTGAAGGCCTGGATGTCGCCCAATTTATGGGCCAAGAAATCAATCGCGCCAAGAGATTCCGCCTTTTTCATGCGAACGAGGGTTTGGAGGTCATCTTCAGTATAATCTTCGGCGTCCCGAGAGATGATTTGTCTTTTTTTTAATTCCTCAAGGGGGCTTAAAGCCGCAGAATTATCCTGTGGCGAGGGCGCAGTTCTTGCGGCGCGACAAAAAGACAACAGCCCCAAGGTCGTTAGGAACAAACTAAAAACAAACGCGCCCTTAGTCCCTTTCTTCAATAATCTTAAGGTTGGGACAATGCCGACCTTAAGATTATGAGGAAAGGC
>JAJZCM010000020.1:12472-33735 GCA_021846045.1 bacterium
TTAGTCCCTTTCTTCAATAATCTTAAGGTTGGGACAATGCCGACCTTAAGATTATGAGGAAAGGCGCTATGCTTTTGAAAGAATCCTTGGGACCACGACGCCCGTTTGAGATTGATATTTGCCTTTTCTGTCGGCATAGCTGGTTTCACAAACCTCGTCCGATTCCAAAAATAAAAGTTGAGCGATTCCCTCGCCAGAATAGACCTTGGCTGGAAGAGGAGTTGTGTTTGAAATTTCAATCGTTAAATAGCCTTCCCAAGTGGGCTCAAGCGGGGTGACGTTGACGATAATGCCGCAACGGGCGAAAGTGCTTTTCCCAAGACAAATGGCGAGCACGCTTCTTGGAATTTTGAAACGCTCAACTGAACGCGCCAAGGCGAATGAATTGGGAGGCACGATGCATTCCGGGCCTTTGTAATCGACGAAGGACTTCGGATCGAAGTTCTTGGGATCGACGACGGCGCCAAATACGTTGGTAAAAATCTTATATTCGTCGGCTAAACGGATGTCATATCCGTAGGAGGAAAGACCGTAGGATATTTTTCCTTCGCCTTCTTGTTTGTCGAGGAAGGGGTCGATCATTTTGGTCTCAAGGCACATCTTCCTGATCCAGCGGTCCGATTTCAACATAATGAATTCTCCTAATAACTTCTTAAAGCGACCTCCGCGGCCTTATGTCCACTGAGAACCGCGCTCTCAATGGTCGCCGGGAGACCAGTCCTGGTCCAGTCTCCGGCGAGAAGGAGCCCCGGCGACAGCTCCCCGGGAAACGGCCTCATTTCCTCTAGTCCAGGTTTTGGGGAAGGCGTGGCAAAGGGCTCTTTAATCAGCCGCCAATGAATAATTTTAGCTTTTTTAAATTCAGGAAAGACAAGCAGTTCTTTCTTGGCAATTTCAAGGATTTCTCGCGGCTCTTTTTTGAGTTCATTGTGGGCGGCGCTGATGACCAGAGACAGATATTGCCCCGGTCCCTTAATGTTTAAGATGCGGTTTTTGTTGAAGGCCCAATGAAATTGAGTTTGGATGAGGCCGGTTGTTTCGTTTTCCGTGATAGGCCGGTCCAGCCATAGAGAGAGCCCTATAATCGGGGAAGTTGCAAACGCTTCAAGCCCCATTTTTAGCCATTCGGCAATATTGAGGCGCTTGAGATCCCAAGGAGGAAGCGTCAACAAAATATTGCGCGCATGAAAAGTTCGCCCATCCTCGCAAGCAACTCCGCAGGCGCGTCCTTTTTCGTAGATGATCGAACTGATTTTTGATGAATTGAAAACCGTCCCTTGCCGTTTTTGAAGATAGTTTGAGGCCTGCTCGGTATAGAGGGAACTGAGCCCCACCTGGGAGTACCCGAGTCTGGCGGCGTTTTTTGGCGTGCCGCTCAGGATTTTTTCCAAGGCCTGGACGAGCCCCAAAGCTGAGGCCGTTTGGGCGCTTTCATTGAGAATCCCAATGGCGAGAGGTTCCCACAGTCTTTCCTGTATGGAGGGCGTTTGGCCGAGCTCGGTAAGCCATTGGTTCACAGTCAAGCGCTCAATCTGTGCGGCATAATTTTTAGCGGTTTTAAATTTTTTTATTTGTAGAACGACTTTCGACGTCAAAATTTTTTCTTTAAGCGAGGTTTTTTTTAGATTAAAGACTCCCCAAGCGAAATCAAGCGGAGATGAAAATAGCCTCGGGGCTGATAAAAGCTCGTCATCTCCGGAAGAGTCTTTAAAATGAAGATCGAGTTTTTCAGAAAAGCGCAAAAGCGGGCTTGAGCCGATGCGGGACAAAAATTTTCTCGTTTCAACATAGGCCCCGATAAATAAATGTTGGCCGTTGTCGATTTCATGTCCGGTTTTTGGATCGGTAAAAGAGTAGGCTCGTCCCCCTAGGTGCGGTTTTTTTTCAAGAACGAGAACCCTTCTTCCCTTTTCGGCGAGTAATGTCGCGGCGGAAAGACCGGCAAAACCTCCTCCGATGATTAAAACATCAGAATCCATGACAATAAAGCCAAGCCCTAAACGCGAGTCTTAGTTTTTTGAACGGGGAGAGGGTCGTTTTGGAGAAGAAAACGTGAAAATCCTTTTTTTTAATTTCATCGAGGATTCCTTCATAGACATGGGCCATGATTTCGGCCGGCATGAGCGTCATGCGGTCTCTAAAATCAAGGGCGGTTCTTCCTTGGCGGTAAAACCCCTTGGTTTTCCGCCAGAGCTCCTGCATCAAGCGTTCAAAGGCCGCGTTGTGCTCTCGCTTTAGAAGTTCGCTGCGGCTGTATCCCGATTTTTCCATCTCGCTTTCGGGGATGTAAATGCGTCCAAGGCTCAAATCGTCTCCGACATCTCGTAAAATATTGGTCATCTGAAAAGCGTAGCCGAAAGAATCCGTAAATTCCTTCATCTGTTCCTTGGAGGCGTATTTGTGCCCGAAAATTTCAACTGAGAGTTGTCCGACCGAAACCGCGACGCCTCTTAGATAGGGTTCTAAATCGGAGAAGGTTTGGTAATGGGTTTTGTTGAGATCCATTTCACATCCCCGGATCATCTCGAAAAAGGCTTCCTTGGGAAGGGGAAAATTCTTGAGGGCTTTTTCAATTTCACGGGAAAGAGAAAGTGTCCCGTGTCCCGCGAAAATTTTCTCGATTTCTTCTCGCCAAAAATCCAGTCCCTGTCTTGCTTCTTTTTCGGTTTTTCCGGCGTCATCAACCAAATCATCGATGATTCTGCAATAGGCGTAGACCGCAGACAAGGCCTGCCGTTGAATTGGCGAGAGAAAAAGAAATCCTAAAAAGAAATTCGAGCTTTTTTCCGTTTGAGGAATCGCCTCCGTTGAAGAACTGACGGAATTCATTTTAGAACGGCGCGCAGAAGAAGCGGAATCCACTCCCACTTGGTCAGGGTTGGACGCTTGTTAAGGGTGTCGTAGTTTTGCTTTCTGATTTTCCGCAAAATTTGGCGTCCGCCCAGTTCGGTCAAGCGAATTTCCCAGGACAGAGGCCAGGAAAGTTTTTTGGGGAGGGCTTGCCCCTGTTCAAAAATCCGGCAAACTCTGGCGACTTCAAATTTCATTAAATTGCGGAACCGTTCGTTGACCACTCCCATTCTTAAATCCGCTTCCGAGTAGGAAAAATGGGTGAAATCTTCTTGGGGAATGTAAATCCGGTCTTTTTTTAAGTCCACTGAAATGTCCTGCCAAAAATTGGCCAGTTGAAGGCCGGTGCAGATCGAGTCGGAAAGATTGAAAAGCCCTTCGTCGTCATAGCCGTGAATCATGAGGACGATGCGCCCAACGGGGTTGGCTGAACGCCGGCAATAATCCAAAACTTCATCAAAATTCTGATAGCGGCTTTTAACGGTATCTTGCAGGAAAGCGTCCAATAAATCATCGAAAGGTTGAACGGGAAGATTGAGGGTTTTAAGCGTTTCTTTAAGGGCGATAAAAACGGGGTGGGTGGGAGTTTTTTGATTGATGTTCCAAAGGTTTTCGCGCCATTCCATCAGTCTTTCCCGGCGGACGCCTTCATACTCCGGTTCGTCTGAAAAATCGTCGGCGATACGGGCAAAGCTGTAGAGACAAGCGACGTGTTTTCTGAGTTTGGAGGAGATCAGGTTCGATGCGACTGGGAAATTCTCATAGTGGGAGGCGGCTAGGTCAGCGCAAAAAGAATAAGCGGCTGAGACGTCGCTGGGGTTCTCCTGTCGGGCTTGGTAGGCTTTGAGGGTTTGAGCCATCAATAGCTTCCTAATCTAATCGGTCGGTCGCGAGAGAGTTTGGGAAGGGCTTTTTGAGTTTCGCCGCTCCATTCAAAAGAGACCTCACCGCAGCGGACTTCATTTCCCTCGCGAATATGGGCGGCTCTAAGAGCGCGGTCAACCCCGATTCTTTTGAGCATTGCCTGGAAGCGCACGATGGCTTCGGGAAGGCCAAAATCCAGCATTGCGGCCGCGCGCTCAATAGAGGCGCCTCTAAGATTAAAAACTCCATTTCCCAGCGACTCGACTTCAAAGCCCTTTTTTATTTCCAGTTTCGTTTCCGAGTCTTCTTCTGTTTTGAAAACTGGAGGAGGAGTTTTTGAAAGTATTTTGATGAGGCAGTCCAAAAGGGGTTTGAGGCCTTCTCCCGTCACGGCTGAAATCGGAAAAATCTCGCGTTTAGAAAATTTCTTCTTCAATTTCTTTAAAGCTTCGGGAGATTCCGGAATGTCCATTTTGTTGAGGGCTAAAAGGCGAGGCTTTTTTTTGAGCGCGGGGGAATACGAGCTTAATTCTTTTTCAATGAGGGTGATGCTCTCCGCTGGGGAATATTGGCCAAAACCTTGGGGGTCGACCATGTGAACGAGAATTCTAGTTCTCTCAATATGCCTTAAAAAATCAAACCCCAAACCCTTTCCCGTGTGCGCGCCCTCGATGAGGCCGGGAATGTCGGCTAAGACAAAAGAAATTCCCTTGTGGATGACGACTCCCAGGTTGGGGGAGATGGTCGTAAAGGGATAATCCGCAATTTTGGGCCGGGCCTTGGAAAGATGGGCAAGGAGACTGGACTTTCCGGCATTGGGAAAGCCGACAAGCCCCACATCAGCCAAAAGTTTAAGCTCCAGCTCAAAATGGGCATTTTCTCCGGGCGCGCCTCTTTCCCGAATGCGGGGAGCCGTAACCCACTGGGTTTTAAAAGAAAGATTTCCTCGTCCGCCTCGTCCGCCTCGGGCCGCGAGATAGGTTTTGTCGGGAAGGTTAAGATCGGCGACGAGGACTTTGTCTTTGTAGACAAGCGTTCCAACTGGAACCTCAATCGTGATAGGATCGCCGTTTTTGCCCGCTTTATTGCTTCCTTTTCCATGTCCACCGGGAATTCCATAGACATGGGTTTGACGGGCTAAATCATAGAGAGTGGTGAGGCGTAAACTCGCTTTAAGGATGATGTCGCCGCCATTTCCTCCGTCGCCTCCGATCGGGCCGCCATACGCGACGTATTTTTCCCTGCGAAAGGCGAGACAGCCATCTCCACCGTGTCCAGCTTCAAGAAAAAGACGAACTCTATCGATGAAGTTCATGAAAGGAAATTAATAAAGGAAGAGACGAAAAGATTTTACGAGCCCTAACGAACGCTGACGCGTTTCTTGTCTTTGTATGCCCACTCGAATTGAACGGAGCCCTCAGCTGTGGCAAACAAGGTATCGTCTTTCCCGCGTCCGACATTCTCACCCGGCAAAAATTTAGTTCCGCGCTGTCTGACAATGACCATTCCCGCTTTCACTTTCTGGCCGCCGTACCTCTTAACGCCGAGGCGCTGGCCGTTGGAATCGCGACCGTTAGAGGATGAGCCCTGTGCTTTGGTATGAGCCATATCAGTTAAAAGAAATATCCTTGATTTTAACTTCAGTCAATGACTGACGATGCCCGCGCATCTTTTTGTAAGCTTTTTTCGTTTTCTTTCGGAAAACCAAAATTTTAGGAGCTCTCTTTTGGGAGATGATCTCGGCCGTGACCGTCGCTTTTGGAATGCCGGTCATTTCGGCCTTTTCGCCTTTGGATGCCCAGAGGGCTTTCCATTTGACTTCGCTTCCAGAAGCTACGTCCAGCTTCTCAACCCGAATTACTTCCCCGGGTTCAACTTTATATTGCTTACCGCCTGTTTCTATTACCGCGTACATATCCTAATTATAATAGCACATATTTGGTTTTTATTCAAATCAATTTTATTTTTCTCTCAGGAGATGCGAAGCTGCCATTCATCGGAATGATATTTTTCGACGAGAGAATGAAGTTCTTGAGGAGAGATGAAATCAGCTTTTTGTTCGGGCTCTCTGTCTCCGAATAAAGCGGTGGCGCGGTAAATGGCCTGCTCGATTTGCGGGAGGGGTAGTGGCGTAAGAGGGGCTTGGAGCGAGCCTTGGTAGAGACCGCGTCGGTTTTTCCGGCATAAGGCGCCGCCCAAAATTTTCTTTCCCGAGGGAGTCATGAGATCGGACTTTTCTGGCATGGAAAAACAAATTTTGTTAAGCCCCGGCGTCGCGGGAGGTTCGGGTTTTAAGTCGAGAAAAACTCCTTCTTTTGCGATCTCATGGGCGATCAGATGATGGAGTCTTTGGTAAATTTCAGCGGGCGAAATAAAATCAACCCATGGAAAAGTCAGGGAGAATGTCAGGTCGCCTTCGTGAAAAACCAGTCCTCCTCCGGTGATTCTGCGCGCGCGGGATAGACGGGGTTTTCCGGCTTTCTCCAATTCTTGTTCGATAAACCGAAAAGATTGATGTCGTCCAAAGGTCGCCGCCGGGCCGGCCCACGAATAGAACCGGAGAGTCAGGCTCTCATTGGGAGAAAAAACAAGAAGGGCCTCGTCCAAGGCCATTTGGGAAAATACGTCAAGAGAAATAGAAATCGTGTCAACGGTCATTTTTTAGAAGTTTCTCTCTGAATTCTTCCACAAATTTTAACGCATCCCGATAAAGCTTGGGGAACTATTAGGCGTTTAATGCGCGACTCAGAAATCTCGTCTAAATCATGTTCCCAAACGCGCGCGACCGTCCAGCCGGATTTCTTCAACTCAAGGTTTCGCTTTTTGTCTCTCGCCATGTTCGTGGAAATCTTTTTCTCCCAATAACGCTTGTTGGATTGAGGGGAAAGATTTCTCTTGCATTTCAGACATCCGTGCCAAAAGCATCCATCTATGAATACGGCGATTTTTTTTCTTGGAAATATGAAATCGGGCGTTCCTGGAAGGCCTTGTCCCTTCATTATCCATCCACGGACTCCTTTGGATACAAGCCAGGCGCGAAATCTCAACTCTGTTGACTTCGTTTTTGAGGATTTGATTGCGGCCATAATCTTGGAACGTCCGGCGGGGGTAAAAACGTCCATTTTACGATTTGCCGCTATGAACTTTAATCCACGAGGAATCAAAACGCATTTTCTCTAAAACGGTTTCGGCGGATAGATGCGGCGGCCTGCGGACGCTAAATCGCAATCTTTTGGCGGGCACGGGTTCTATGACTGTAAATTGGGAACCGGAAAATTGCCAAGTGAATCGATGTTCCTTGGTTCGAACGTCGTATCCTTCCAGATTATTGCGCTTGTTCATTTCCCAATAAAATTTATCAGGCGGATAGATGAGCGTCTCGGTTTCAAATACCGTGAATTCGGTGAGGGCAGGGGATTTGATGAGGACTACGGTTCTCATATGAGCGTACCGCGCCCTGAGATTTTCGACTCGTTCATTCCAGATCGCCAAGACTTCGTTTCCGATAGTTTGAGGTTTTCTTTGCATATTCCGTTCGTTGAACGAATAGGCCGAAGAATTACGCCCGGAAATGAGGCGAACTTTTGACGATTCGAACGGCTTATTTTGTTTGAGCGTTTTCGCGCTCCAAGCGCAATTTCCAAGAATGATATCGTCTAGTCCGACGTTTGACGGCTTCCATTGACCGTTAACGGCGATGGAGAATATTCGCTCCCAAACGCGGCCTTCAATATCGGGTTGCTTGTCGCGAAGAGCGCCCAAGGGATCGGTCGCCAATATGTAAACGATTTCTTTCCCAACTTTGAGAGCGAAATCAGATGGAAAATGGTTTAACGGGTAAGGGGGTGGGACGCGAGCCACGGTCCGAATTCGCGGATGGTTTTTCTGAGGGGATTCCGTCATGGTCTTAAGCGACGGGGGTCTTTGTCGTAGCGGATTCCATTTTAGCGGAAGATGGTCGCGGGCTCAATGCGGCGGCTAGATTTTCGAGAACGGCGCGGATAACGGGGACGGCTACGGAATTTCCTGCCTGCTTTCTTGTTTGGGAATCGTTGGAGACAATTTCGAAATCGTCTGGAAAACCTTGAAGCCGCAACATCTCTCTTGGGGTGAGACGCCTTTTACCATCAACGAGGAGATAATTATAAGAGGCTCCGGCCCGAAGAGCGCATGAAAAGGGGTAAGAGCTTATGTGGCCGTCCTTGTTTTCATGCCATATGGAGGGACTCATTTTACTTTTGTGAGCCGCCATTCGGTTTTTCACTATGCGTTCGGAGGCGAAGTGTTTTGGCGCGACATTTTTTTCAAGAATTTCAGCCAAGGATTTCATCGGAATCCCTCCGGATGGCCACTTAAATTCGATGTTTTCTCGCGAACCAACGATGAGTATGCGCTCTCTCTTCTGAGGCAGCCCAAAATCCAGCGCATTAAGAATTCTCCAAGAGGATTTGTATCCTAAATCGTTGAGCGTCCTTAAAATAATCGACAAAGTGCGTCCGCCATCATGACTGACGAGTTGACGGACATTTTCCAGAACAAAAGCCCGAGGTTGTTTTTCTCGAATGATGCGCGCGATTTCAAAAAAAAGAGTTCCCCTCGCGTCGTCGAATCCTTTTCCCTCGCCGATAATACTGAACGGTTGACAGGGAAATCCCGCCAGCAAAATATCGTGATCAGGAATGGCCGCAGCCTCTATTTGATGGATATCTCCCAAGGGTTCTAATCCAAAATTGCGTTCATAGGTTCGTCGCGCCTCAAAATCGATATCAGACGCCATTTTGCATCGCCAACCGAGAGATTTCGCGGCGAGGTGAAATCCTCCGATTCCGCAAAAGAGGTCAATAAAACTCAGGGGGGCGGCCAATTGCGTTTTGTAGGGAATTCCATCTTCGCGAACGAACGAAGTCCCAAGTCTTGAATGATGGCGTTTCATTTGATTTAAATCCTCCTCATTATACCAAGTTCCCAATTAACGGAACGAGCGGCTATCTATCTTACGGGTTGGCGCTGGAATTTGTTCCCTTTTTTTTTGGGGGGGGGACTACTAAGAGTTTTTTTGAGCTTCGCCCCACGGCGGGCAGGCGCAGAAGAAATTGCGGTCGCCCCAGGCGTTGTCGATGCGGGCAACCGCAGGCCAAAACTTGCGGTCTTTCATTCCGGGCAAGGGGAACGCGGCTTTTTCCCGGCTATAAGGCTTGTTCCAATGGTCCGAGCAAACTTGTTCCATCGTGTGAGGCGCGTTCTTCAGGAGATTATTGGCTTTATCCGCGCGCTTTTCCTCAATGTCTCGAATTTCCTCGCGAATGGAAATCATCGCCGCGCAGAAGCGGTCAATTTCGGCTTTAGACTCCGATTCCGTGGGCTCAATCATCATGGTGTTGGACACCGGAAACGAAACCGTGGGCGCGTGAAAGCCGTAATCCATTAAGCGCTTGGCGATGTCTTCGGCGGTCACCTCAGTCGAGTTCTTGAGAGGACGCAATTCGATGATGCACTCATGGGCGGACCATCCGCCGGGACCTTTAAAAAGAACGGGATAAGAAGCCTCAAGTTTTTTTGCCAGATAATTGGCGTTGAGTATGGCGACCTGGGTCGCTTTGAGAAGTCCTGTCAGTCCCATTTGGGCGATATAGGACCAGGAAATGGTCAGAATCGAAGCCGATCCCCAAGGCGCGGCGGAGACGGCCTGACTATTTTCTCCATCCAGCGGATTTCCTGGAAGGTACGGTTGAAGGGTTTTTGTGACGCCAATCGGCCCCATGCCCGGGCCGCCGCCGCCGTGCGGAATGGCGAAAGTTTTGTGGAGATTGAGATGGCAGACATCCGCGCCCAACTCCGCAGGTTTGCCGAGACCAACGAGGGCATTCATGTTGGCCCCGTCCAAATAAACCAGGCCTCCATTTTTGTGGACGATGGCGCAAATTTCCCGTATTTGGGCTTCAAAAACTCCGTGAGTCGAGGGATAGGTGACCATGAGCGCGGCCAAGCGTTCTTTAAATTCTTCCGCTTTCGCTTTTAAATCCGCGACGTCGATATCCCCGCTTGAAGTGGTCGAAACGACGACGACCTCAAGGCCGGCCAAGGCGGCGGAAGCGGGGTTGGTTCCGTGGGCGGAAGCGGGGATCAAACAAATGTTTCTTTTCCGCTCGTTGCGGGCTTCATGGTATCTTCTGATTGCGAGTAAGCCTGCGTATTCGCCTTGAGACCCTGCGTTGGGCTGAAAAGAAAAAGCGTCAAAACCGGTGATGGCGCGTAGGCGACTGTCTAAGTCCTTGATCAAGGTCTGATAGCCGCTGGTTTGAATTTGCGGAGCATAAGGATGAATCTGGGCGAATTTGGGCCAGGTCATGGCCGCCATTTCGGAGGCGGCATTGAGTTTCATCGTGCATGAACCCAAGGAAATCATTGAATGGACCAAGGATAGATCGCGGTTTTCAAGACGCTTTAAATAACGCATCATCTCGGTTTCGGAGTGGTAGGAATTGAAGACGGGATGGGCGAGGCAGCCGCTTTTTCTTCGCAGGGCGTCCGGAATCGCCGCTTCTGATTTTGGAAGATTTATTGGGGAAGCGGCGTCTTTAACCGAGGCAAAGACCGAAAAAATGTCCAAGACGTCTTTTTCCTCGGTCGTTTCGTCCAGCGAAATGCCGATTTCATTTTTTTCAAACCAGAAATTCATTTTTTGCTTTTCCGCAGCCGCGCGGATTTTACCCGTCTCCTCGGGAGAAGCGCAAAGGCGCAACGTGTCGAAGAAATCCGTCTTATTTTTAAGAGAGAACCCGAGATTTTGAAGGCCGTTGCCCAGGGCATGGGTGAGACGGCGAATTCGTTCCGAGATTTGCCGAAGCCCCTCAGGGCCGTGATAAGCCGCATAGGCGCCGGCCGCGACGGCCAAAAGAACCTGCGCGGTGCAGATATTGGAGGCCGCTTTCTCCCGCCGGATATGTTGTTCGCGAGTCTGGAGGCTGAGCCTTAGAGCGGTTTTTCCGGAGGCGTCTTTTGAAACGCCGACAATTCGGCCCGGCATATGGCGCTTAAATTCATCCTTGGTCGCCAAATAAGCGGCGTGGGGGCCTCCGTAGCCCATTGGAATTCCAAACCTTTGGCTTGAGCCCACGGCGATATCGGCTCCGAATTCCCCCGGAGCCTTGAAAAGAAGGAGACTGAGAATATCCGCCGCAACGGCGACATGAGAACCCGCTTCATGGGCCTTCTGGCACAAAGATTCATAATTTTTGATAAGGCCGTCTTTTCTCGGATATTGAAGAAGAATGCCGAACGGTTTTTTTGAAAAATCAAAGGAATCCTCGGGCGCGATTTCGACGGAAATTCCCAAGGCCCTGGCGCGGGTGGAAATGACCGCCAAGGTTTGAGGAAAACAGGCGTCGGAGACAAAGAACATGGAAGAACCGCTTTCCGACAAATTGCGCATCATGAGCATCGCTTCCGCGGCGGCGGTCGCTTCATCCAAGAGAGACGCGTTGGCGATGGGGAGAGCCGTCAAATCCCCGATCATGGTTTGGAAATTAAGCAGCGCTTCAAGGCGTCCTTGGGCGATTTCGGCCTGATACGGCGTATAAGCCGTATACCATCCCGGATTTTCAAGGATGTTTTTTTTGATGACCGGAGGGGTAAAGGTGTCGTAATAACCCATTCCGATATAGGATTTGAAAATCTTGTTTTTATCGGAGATTTCTTTTAATTTGCGAAGGGCTTGACGTTCGCTCAAGGCTTTCGGCAACCTTATGGATTTTCGCGACAAAACAGTTTTGGGAACCGCGCGCGCGACTAAGTCTTCAAGGCTGGTCGCGCCGACAAAAGACAGCATTTCCGCTACGTCTTTGTCCGAGGGTCCGATATGGCGGTTGACGAAAAGGCTTTCGGAGGGAATTAGGTTTTCTTTTGCGGCCGGTTCTTGTTCTAAAATGGCGGAGCTCATATTCAATGTTTTTGAGTTTTGATGAATTCTTGATACTGTTGCCAGTCCATCAGGGAACTAAATTCTTCCTTGCGCGCGGATTTCAGCCGGAAAAGCCAGCCGCGATCAAGAGGCTCTTTGTTGACGATGGAAGGGTCTTTTGAGACCTCGGGGTTGACGGCGCAAATTTCTCCCGAAAGAGGGCTGTAAATATCGAAAGCGGCCTTGACGGATTCGACCGTGGCCACGGCTTGGCCGGCAGAAACCTGTTTACCCACCTTGGGCATTTCGACAAAGACGATATCGGTGATTTCTTTTTGGGCGTGGTCGGAAATTCCGACGACGGCTTCAGCTCCGTCCAGATAAGACCATTCGTGAGATTTTAGGTAGCGGCATTCTTCATTTTTAGGCATGGATTTTTCCTTTGTAGAATTGCAGGGGTCCGGCTTTGGCCGTGATTTTTCGTCCGTGAACCAAGACAAAAATATCGTCTCCCGTCTTGACGTCCGCAGGAAGATACGCGAATCCGATTCCGGTTTTTAATGTCGGTGAAAATGTGGCGCTCGTGAGGGCCCCGATTTTTTTATCGCCCAAAAAGACTTCGTTGCCGGGCCGGGGAACGCCTTGGTCCGACAATTTGACGCCGTAGAGCCGACGTTTGAGGCCTTCCTGCTTTTGTTTAAGGAAAGCATCTTTGCCGATAAAGTCTTTTTCAAATTTGACCAGCCAGGCGCACCCGGCTTCAAGACTTGAAATTTCCTCATTCATGTCCTGCCCGTACAAAAGAAGCCCGGCTTCAAGCCGTAAGGTGTCGCGAGAGGCCAAGCCGCAAGGAGCGACGCCGTTTGAGATAAGCCCAAGCCAGATGGCGCGAGCTTCTTGCGCGGAAACGATGATTTCAAAGCCGTCTTCCCCCGTGTATCCCGTGCGGGTAATCAAGGCGTCGCGGTTGAGGATTTTCGTTCTGACGGCGCCAAAGCGCGGAAGAGTTTTGGCTTCTTTAAACTCCAAAAGCTCCAAAACGTCTTCTGCCTTCGGTCCTTGAACGGCCAGCATGGCGGTTTGAGCGCTTTCATCAATGACAGAAGCGCCGTGGGTATTGTTTTTAATAATCCACGCTTTGTCGGATTCAAGCCTCGAAGCGTTGACAACGGCGTAATAGTGATTGGGCGAAAGACAGCTGACAATTAAATCGTCGATGATTCCGCCGCTTGAATTGAGCACGTGGGAATAGAGAGATTCTCCGGGTTTTAAAGAGCCCACGCTGTTGGCATTGGTTCTTTCAAGAAGTTCTAGGGCTGACGGGCCCTCTATTTTTAAGCGTCCCATGTGGGAGACGTCGAAAACTCCGCAACGGGTGCGGACGGCTTCATGCTCTTTAATGATGCTCTCAAAATAAAGAGGTAATTCCCATCCGTGGAAATCGACCATTTTAGCGCCTAGGTCTTTCTGCGCGCAGTTCAATGGAGTCTTTTTAAGAAGTGAAATAGCTTCCGTCTGCATCACTTTAGATTAGCAAAAATAGGCTCAAGAGAGCTATTTTTTGATGTGGCTGATGGCTTGAAGAGCGACGCGCCTGACTTCATCGCGTATTTCGCGGGAAGACAGATCTTGAGGCGAGAACCATTTCATGCCCCGACTTTCCTTGATTGAAAATCTTTCTCGCCCTCCGATGGGCTTGCAAAAGTAGACGAGATCAAAGTGGATGCCGTGCCCCGGGAGAGTTTCCATCTGGAAATGATTGGGAACATGGAGAAAAGAAACGTCTTTCTCTGTGGGAGAGGGGGAAATCAAGGGCGAAATAATTTTGACTTTTAGCCCGGTTTCTTCGCGCACTTCTCTGAGCAGCGCTTCAATCGGGGTTTCGCCCTCCTCAATGTGACCGCCCGGGGGCAGCCAAAACCCCAGTTTTTTGTGGAGTAAAAGAAGCGTTTTTCCGTTTTTAACGACATATCCGGTGGCGACAAAATGGGACGGCATCATAGGGCGGCGAGTTTGCGGGTAAAACAAACGATGGCCTCAACGGTTGCTTGCGGCGCGTCCAAAGGCACATGGTGATAGGCGTTTGGGATTTCCAAACTTTCGCTTCCGCGGGTTTGCCGACAAACTTTTCTAATATCGTCTTCTTCCATGATGGGGCTTAACTGCCCGCGGACCATGAGGCTGGGCGCTTGAATTTGACTCAAAAGCGGCCAGACGGAATCGTAGCGAATTAAAAAAGCCCGCCAGTCGCATTTCCAGGTAAATCCGGTTTTCCAAGGCTTGATCAGATTCTTAGCCAATTCTCTCATGTCTTTTTCCGAGAGAGTCGTTTCCCGCGGTTGAAGATGGAATCTGCCGAGCATTGCTTCCTCATTTGAAAAAACGGGCTGCCGAAGGCCCGCGAGTTTTGAAAAGCGCGGGCTTGACTCTTTGACGTCGGGCATGAAATCAATAGCGACAAGGCCTTCCAAGACGGAACTGTAATTTGCGGCGTATTCAACGCTGACCCGTGCGCCCAAGGAATGTCCAACCAAGAGAAATTTGTCCCAATTGAGAAACTTGCGGGCTTCTTCGATATTCGATGATAATAGTTCGGTCGTATAGTTTCCGTCTTCCGACCAGGCGCTGTCGCCGTGCCCCAAAAGGTCCAGAGCCGCGACCTCGAAATGAGACTTGAGTCGCGGGCTTACCTTGTCCCACCAAGACACGCTTCCGGCCAAACCGTGGACCAAGAGAACCGGGCGGCCTTGTCCGCCCCAATGCGCGATGTGAAGGCGGCTTTTTTGAGTCCTGAGAGATTTCAGCATTTATAAGAAGAAGGGCCCCTCATGCGGAGGGGCCCCTGACCTGTATGCGGATGAGAATTAGTAGGTCGTCCAGAGTGTTCCGTGGGTATCGGTGTGCGTGCAGTCAACCCACACTCCGCCGTAGTTCCCGTCGGTCGACATGCTGTCGTAGAGCCACTCGCCCAGATCGCTCGCCGCTCCAGGGCCGCCGCTGCCGGCGGTCGTCTGGTTGACGTCCACGGACGTGGCCGCATGATACGGAGGAATGGTCGAGTTCGGGATGACGGACAAGTATTTCCCGTTGACCGTAAGACCCGGGAGGTCCGTCGGATAAACCCCGGTGTTGTCTCCGTAGTAGATGCTCAACGCCGAGCGGATGCCGGACAAGTTGCCTTTCGTTGCGCCTTCCTGAGACTGCCTGATAAGGTTCGCGAATTTCGGTATGGCGATGGCCGCCAAAATACCGATGATAGCAACCACGATCATCAATTCGATGAGCGTGAATCCCGAAGCGCGCGCTCCTTTTACTGCTTTTGTTTCATGCATGGTATGCCCCCTTTTCGCCGCTATGATGAATCACGGGGAAAAATAGCCGTATCGGCGAATTCTGCACCCATGACGATACATCCAAAAGAGTATATCCCTAAAATCAGGCTTTGTCAATCCCTTCGCTGATGAGCTTGTTGACCAAGGCGGGGTTGGCTTTTCCTTTGGAGAGTTTCATGACCGCTCCCATCAAGGCGCCGGCGGCTTCTTTTTTTCCTCCCCTGACGTCCAAGACGGCCTTGGGGTTTGCGGCTAGGGCTTTTTGAACCCAATCGCGCAAAATTTTCTCATCCAAGACCTGGGCTAGGCCTTTTTCTTCAACTAGGGCTTTCGGATCTTTTTTTGATTCGCGAATTTCGGGATAAAGCTCTTTGGCCTGGTTGAGAGTGATGGTCTTTTGAAGGCAAAGATGGGTTAGAGCCGCCATTTGTTCCGCCGGAATTGGAGAAAAATCGGGGATGTTCATGATGAGTTTGGCCAATATCTCCGCGCTGTTTTTAGCTTCGGGCAGTTTTAAAACCTCGATAAAATAATCCGATACGGCTTGATCTGCGACCAGGACCTCGGCCTCGTAGGGAGACAAATGATACGCGGAGACAAAGCGTTCCCGGCGGGCTTGGGGGAGTTCGGGAATTTCCGATTTAAGTTTTTCGATCCATTCCGGGGAGAGCTCAATGGGAAGAAGATCGGGATCGGGGAAATAGCGGTAATCGTGGGCTTCTTCTTTTGAACGCATGGAAACGGTTTCCTTGCCGTTCCAAAGGCGCGTTTCTTGAACGATCCTTCCACCGGAACTTAGAATGTCGGATTGGCGGAGAAACTCGTATTCCAAGGCTTCCTTGACGTTTTTAAAGGAATTCAGATTTTTGATTTCCGCGCGCGTACCGAATTTCGCCTGGCCTTTCGGCCTTAAGGAAATGTTGGCGTCGCATCGCATCTCGCCTTTTTCCATGTCGCAGGAAGAGACGCGGGCGTATTGGAGAATTTCCTTGAGGCTTGTCAGATAAGCGTAGGCTTCATCGCTTGAAAATATCTCGGGGTTCGAGACGATTTCGATCAAGGGCACTCCGCCGCGGTTGAAATCAACCAATGAATGGTTTAGCGTTTGAGAACCCACGGCGTGGAGAAGTTTTCCCGCGTCCTCTTCCATGTGGATGCGGGCGAGGGGGACGGTTTTTGTTTTTCCGTCTTTTAAGCGCAGGGGAACTTCCCCGCCGAGACAAAGGGGCTCGTCATATTGGGAGATTTGATAGGCCTTCGGGAGATCGGGATAAAAATAATTTTTGCGCGCAAAAATGGATTTGTGCGCCAGTTTTCCATTTAAAGCCAGCGCCGCTTGAGTGGCGAGTTCGACGGCTTTTTTGTTTAAGACCGGCAGGGCCCCCGGTTGGCCGGTGCAGACCGGACAGACCCGGCTGTTGGGGACCGCGCCGAAACCGTCATTAGCGCAGGAGCAGAAAAGTTTTGTCTCGGTACCCAGCTGCGCGTGAACTTCAAGCCCAACGACCATTTCAAAAGGTTCAGTCATGTTTTTTTCCTAACTGCCCAAGTTCGTCATTCCGGCGAAAGCCGGAATCCAGAAAATCGTTGCTCTGGACCCCGACTTTCGTCGGGGTGACGTGAGTAGTTACATTTTTCCAGATTTGCAGAAGTTTTAGGTCCGATTCGTAGGTTAGCCGTTTCTCGGCGCTTTGAGGGCTTACCCATCCAGCCGAAAAAATTTCTCCCGCCATCGGTTTTCCTGATTTTAAAAGCGGCTCCATCAAGTACCAGCTCACAGTCTTGGACACGGGTTTTTCATTTCTTTTAAAATTATAGCGGGCGACAAACAGCGGGCGGATGATTTTGCACTCCCATCCGGTTTCTTCCCAGACCTCCCGCAGGGCGGCCTTTCTAGGCGTTTCATTTTTTTCGATATGTCCCTTGGGAAAAGTCCAAACTTTTTGGCCCAGCAGATTTTTTACGCGGACCAGCATCAATTTTCCGTTCTTGCTTAAAATTCCCCCCGCTGACTTCTCTTTTATGGTCATCTAATTGAGTTGGGGAAAATTAACGGCCTTTTCAATGGTCGCCGCAAGGGCTAACAATTTTTCATCTTCAAAAGCGGGAGCGATGAGCTGAAGACCGATGGGTAAATGGTCCTTATTTAATCCGCAGGGAATGGAGAGACTCGCGTTTCCGGCCAAGTTCGAAGGAATCGTAAAGATGTCGGACAAATACATCGCCACCGGATCAGCTGACTTTTCGCCGAATTTAAAAGCGGCGGAGGGAGCGGTGGGAGTTGCCAAGAAGTCCACTTCCTTAAAGACGTTTTCAAAATCCCGCGAGATGAGGGTTCGCGCTTTTTGCGCCCGGTTGTAATAGGCGTCGTAATAGCCGGAACTTAAGGCGTAGGTTCCAAGCATGATGCGCCTTTTAACCTCGGGCCCGAAGCCTTCGCCGCGGCTTTTTTCGTAGAGTTCCGAAAGGTTTTTAACGTCTTGCGCGCGATACCCGTAGCGAACTCCGTCAAAGCGGGCGAGATTGGAGGCGGCTTCGGAGGGCGCGATGATATAATACGTCGCGACAGCGTAAGAAGTGTGCGGGAGAGATACCTCCTTGACTTCGGCGCCCATGGTTTTGAGGCAGTTCACGGCGTTCCAAACGGATTTTTGAACTTCGGCGTCAAGGCCTTCGGCGAAATATTCTCTAGGCATTCCGATCCTAAGTCCGCGGAGTTTTTCAAGGGGCGTTCCGGAAAAATGGGTCTGCGCCTCGGGGGAAGAGGTCGAATCTCTTAAATCGTGCCCCGCGATGGAAGACAATAAAAGCGCCGCATCTTCGACGTTCCGCGACATCGGGCCGATTTGATCGAGGGAAGACGCAAACGCGATCAGGCCGTACCTAGAGACAAGGCCATAGGTTGGCTTGAGCCCGACAAGGCCGCAGAAAGAAGCCGGCTGCCGGATAGAACCGCCGGTGTCGGACCCCAAGGACAAGGGCGCCATTTTGGCCGCGACTGCCGCAGCGGATCCCCCGGAAGAGCCGCCAGGGACGGCGTCTAAGTTCCAGGGATTTTTGGTCTTAAAGAAAGCGGAGTTTTCATTGGATGAGCCCATCGCGAACTCATCGAGATTAGTTTTTCCGATGATGACGGCGTCTTCTTTCTTGAGCTTTTCGACGATTGTCGCATCGTAAGGGGCTTTAAAGCCCTTGAGAATTTTAGAGGCGCAAGTGGTTTCTACGCCCTCAACTAAAATATTGTCCTTGACCGCGATGGGAACCCCGGCTAATTTGCCGAGTTTTTTTCCTTGAGACCTTTTTAAGTCGACTTCGCGGGCGGAAATCAGCGCGCTTTCTTCCAAGACCGTGATGAAAGCCTTGACCTTGGGATCTTCGGCCTTGATGCGTTCTAAGTGCGCTAGGGCGACCTCTTCGGCTTTGATATTCCCGGATGAAACCTCTTGGGCGATTTGAGAAGCGGAGAAAGATGTTAGATTTTTCATTCGATTATTTTTGGGACTTTGAAAAAATGTCCGTCTTTTTCCGGGGCGTTGTTGATGAGCGCCTCGGGTTTTTTAAATGGGATCGCTTGGTCTTCCCGTAAGGCGTTTTTGAGTCCTAAAACAGACGAGGTCGGCGGCACGTTTTCAATGTTTAAGAGCGACAATTGCGCGATTGAGTCAAGTATTTTCACGAATTGAGATTGGTAGCGAGAGATTTCTTCCGAAGATAAAGACAATTTGGCCAAGGCCGCGATTTTACGGACGTCTTCTTCCGTGATTGGAGAGGGTTTTTCCATTAAATGACCTCCAGAGGCGCATAGCGCAAAACGAGTTTGGCGATTCGTCCATTTTGAAATCGGATGAGGGCTTTGGCGGTTTCGCCGCTTCCGGATTTCTCGAGAACTTCTCCCGTTCCAAAAAGCGGATGCCGGACCCGCGAGCCGATTCTAAGCGAGGCGCCCATTCTCTGGCTAGGGACATTCGGGCTGTGGGGCGTGGACAGAGGTTGGGAGGATAGTCTTTTTTGAGGGTTTAAAAATTCGCCTTCAAGGCGCGCTTCCATGATGAACCGAGAAGGAATGTTGGAATAGGTTTGGCCGAAGACGCGGCGAGTTGAGGCATGGGTCAAATACAGCATTTCTTTGGCGCGCGTCATCCCGACGTAACAGAGGCGTCTTTCTTCTTCTAATTCTTCAGGAGAAGAGTTATTCGAGCCGATCGGAAATAAACCTTCCTCAAGCCCGGTCAGAAAAACGACCGGAAATTCGAGGCCCTTGGCGAGATGAATGGTCATGAGCGTGACGGATTCCTCACCTCCCGGCGTGTCGTCGCGGTCGGTTTGAAGCGAGATTTCTTCCAGGTATTGGCCGAGGCTTAACGGGGAACCGGCGGCTTCTCTTCTTTCTTCATATTCCTTAACCGAGTTTAAAAGCTCTTGGACGTTGGCCAGGCGGGAGGCCGCCTCAAGATCGGTCTCGCATTCTTTTTCCAGCCAGGATAAATACCCTGATTCCTCCAAAATGCGCGCCATCGCCGCTCCTGCGGATAGCGAGGGCAAATCGGCCTGAATCCTTTCAAGAAACGAACTGAGTTCCGTCAAGGATCTGCGGCAAGAGGGCGTCAGATTCTCGATGTCGGACGCGGCTTTAAAAGAGTCCAAGGCATTGAGGTTTTTTAAATGAGCGTAGGCCTTGATTCTTTCAAGGCTGGTCTTTCCAATGCCCCTAGGGGGCGTGTTGACGATGCGCATGAGGCTGATTTCGTCTTGGGGGTTTAAGATCACGCGCGCGTAGGCCAAGGCGTCTTTGATTTCTTGCCTTTGATAAAAGCGCATCGCTCCGATCAAACGATAATTGATTCCGGCGCGGCGCAAGGCTTCCTCGAAAGAACGGCTTTGCGCGTTGGTGCGGTAAAAAATCGCGAAATCGGAAAGAGGGCGGCCGGATCTTTTTTCCGCTTCGATTTTGCGGATGACCCAGGAAGCCTCTTCTCTTTCATCCATCAGTTCCTGAACGTGGATGGCATTTCCGCCTTCTTTCTTTGTCCACAGGGTTTTGGCTTTGCGCTTTCCGTTGTTGCGGATGACGCGGCCTGCGGCTTCCAAAATCGGCTTGGTTGAGCGGTAATTCTGTTCGAGAGTGACGACGCCGGTGTCTTTAAAATCGCGCTCAAATTCCAAGATGTTGCGGATATCGGCTCCCCGCCAGGAATAAACGCTTTGATCGTCGTCTCCAACCACGCAGAGATTTTTGTGTTTGGAGGCGAGGGTTTTGGTGATGATGTATTGGGCGTGGTTGGTGTCTTGGTATTCATCCACAAGAATATGCCGGAAATAATCCTGGTAATACTCGCGAATGGAGGGATGCTCCTTCAAGAGAGAGCAGACCTTCAGCAATAGATCTCCAAAGTCGACCCCGCCCGCGTTTTCCAGCTTCTTTTGATAGACGCTGTAGATTTTGGCGGCGGTTTTTCGAGAGGCATCGATGGTCGTTTCGGCATAGATCGCGTAGGAACCGGCATCTAGGAGATCGTCTTTGGCGCGCGAGATGATTCCGGCATACATGGAGGCCTTAGCTGTTTCCTTGTCAAACCCAAGTTCCTTCATCGCCTCGGTGATGAGCCGTTTTTGGTCCGATTGGTCATAAATGGTGAAATAGCGGCTTAATTTCGCCAGTTCGTAATGTTGGCGCAAAAGTTTCGCGCAAAAACCGTGAAAGGTAAAAACCCAGACCGCAGAGCCTTTTCCCGGAGATAGAGATTCGATGCGCTGCCGCATCTCTTCGGCGGCCTTATTGGTGAAGGTCACGGCCAGAATTTTTTCAGGCGGAACGTTTTCTTCGATGAGCCTTGCGATGCGGTAGGTGATGACCCGCGTTTTACCCGTGCCGGCCGCGGCTAAAACCAGAAGCGGTCCTTCCTTGTGAAGGACTGCGCGCGCTTGTTCGGGGTTGAGGAGATCAAGATTCATTGTTGATCGGAAAAGCTTCAGATGTAATTCTACCAAATCCGGGCTTTTCGCGGGCTACGGCGCTTTTCTCACCGATAGACAAGAGGATAGCCGACTAGATTGCCAATGCAGTTGAGTTCAATATCCCCTCTGGGATACGTCTTGAACCTCAACCTCCGAAATGTTTTTTCCACGCGCGGATAATTTCATTTTTGCGCTTCCTCGCGAGAAAAAAAGAAGAAACGGCAGTTTTTGTAACGAAATACTGTCGGACTCATTAAAAATGATTATACAACAATTGGGAAATTCGGGACTGCCATGATTTTTCAAAACTCACGGGCGCGGGCCTAAAATCTTTCCCGGAGACGACCGCGCACGCTCTCGCT
>JAJZCM010000076.1 GCA_021846045.1 bacterium
GTCTTCTTTCCCTTAATTCCAAGAAGCTTCTTTATCTTGTCCGCCGCTAAAATTTCCGCTTCCCTAAATTCCGGCGCGGAAACGTCGAGCCGGGGAAGTTTGGTCTGAGCCAAATATCCGCCCAGGGCGTAGGGAATGATGAAGTATCCGTCGGCAAGACCCTGCATCAAAGCGGAAGCGCCAAGCCTATTGGCCCCGTGATCGGAAAAATTGGCTTCACCTAGGCAGAAAAGCCCGGGAATCGTCGTCATTAAATTGTAGTCTACCCAAAGACCGCCCATCGTGTAGTGAACCGCCGGGTAAATCCGCATCGGCGCTTGATAGGGATTCTCATCGGTGATGTGGTGATACATATCGAAGAGGTTCCCGTATTTCTCGCGAATGGCGCCTTCACCCAAGCGCTTAACGGCGTCCGAAAAATCGAGATAGACCGAAAGCCCGGTATTCCCCACGCCCCGGTCTTCGTCGATTATGGATTTCGCCGCGCGGGAAGCCACGTCCCGGGGAACGAGATTGCCGAAACTCGGATAGCGGCGTTCCAAATAGTAATCACGGTCCGCCTCGGGAATATCTTGAGGCGAGCGCTTGTCTTGCGGGTTTTTTGGAACCCACACCCGCCCGTCGTTTCTTAAGGACTCGCTCATCAAGGTCAACTTCGACTGATGAGAACCCGAGACGGGAACGCAAGTCGGGTGAATTTGGGTAAAGCAGGGATTGGCGAAATAAGCGCCTTTTTTATGCGCCCGCCAAGTCGCGCCGACGTTGCAGGAAGCGGCATTGGTTGAAAGGTAAAAAACGTTTCCATATCCGCCGGTGCATAAAATAACCGCGTCTCCGGTGTAAGATTCCATTTTTCCGGTGACCAGGTTCCGGCAAACGATTCCCCTCGCCGCGCCCTGAGACACAATCAAATCCATCATTTCCCGGCGGGGAAACATTTGAACCGAGCCTTTCCCCACCTGACGCATCAAGGCGGAATAGGCGCCCAACAAAAGTTGTTGGCCGGTCTGGCCGCGCGCGTAGAAGGTGCGGGAAACCTGGGCTCCGCCGAAAGAGCGGTTGGCCAAGGTTCCCCCGTATTCGCGCGCAAACGGAACGCCCAAGGCCGCCGAGTGGTCGATGATATGAGACGAAATTTGGGCCAGGCGATAGACGTTGGCCTCGCGAGCTCTGAAATCTCCGCCTTTAACCGTGTCGTAGAATAGCCGCCAGATGGAGTCGCCGTCATTGGGATAATTTTTAGCGGCGTTGATTCCGCCCTGGGCGGCGATAGAATGGGCGCGGCGGGGAGAGTCTTGAAGGCAGAAAACCTTAACCTGATATCCCAATTCCGCCAAGGATGCCGCCGCCGATGAGCCGGCCAGTCCCGTGCCCACGATCAGAATTTCAAATTTTCTTTTATTGGCGGGGTTGACCAACTTCAAATTGAAGCGGTGGCGATCCCATTTTTCTTGAATGGGACCTTCGGGGACCTTGGAATCCAAGCTCATCGAATTTTTCCCAGCAGTATCCACAAAGGAATCGAGGCAAAACCCAGGCCGATGACGGCGGCAAAAAGGTATCCAAATTTTTTAATCGCCGGCGTATACTTCGGATGGTTAAGCCCGAAAGTCTGAAACGCGCTTTGAAAACCGTGGCTTAAGTGAAGAGACAGGGATATCATCGCAATAATGTAGAAGACCGCGTAATACGGATTTTTAAGGCAGGAAACGACCAAATGATAGACCCCTTCGCTTCGATCTCCGAAGCGAAAATCCTTCAAATGGATGATCAAAAAGGCCAAAACGATCAAGGCAGTCGCGGTCATCGTCCTCGACCCCCAAGTCCTCCCGCCCTTAACGGAATAACGGACATATCCAATCGGCCGCGCCTGATAGTTATGATAGCGGACCATCAAGGCGATGATGATATGGAGAAGGAAAAACCCGGCTAAAACCAGCTCGGCGGGCAAGATAAAAGGGTTGGAGTCCAACGTTTTAGCGAAGTGATTAAAAACGCCGGGGCCCTTGAAAATCAGCAGATTTCCCGACAGGTGCAAAACAAGAAAGCCGCACAAAGACAGCCCCGCGCCCGCCACAAAAAATTTACGGCCGAGAGAAGAAGAGTAGAAACGAGACAAAAAACTCATGCACTAGATTCCTTTACCGTAACTACTCATGTCACCCCGACGAAAGTCGGGGTCCAGAGCAACGATTTTCTGGATTCCGGCTTTCGCCGGAATGACGAACCTGAGCAGTTACTCTTTGATTGATTATAGAACATTGAATTTTTAAAAACCAAACCGGTCGACGGAAGAGACTCATATTTGGAAAGGCCGTCGTTTCGGCGAAAGGGAACAGCCCTTTTTCACATATTTTATTCCACAACTAAGTTGTGGAATATCATTATAATCAGTATAATCATTTCGTGATGCATTATAAGAGTCCCCGCCGAGGCGCGTGGTGAGATACAAGCGCATTCTCGATTTATCCGCGCTTTTAGATCGAAAAAGCGCGTTCCTTTTTGGCGCCAGATCAACCGGCAAGACGTCGTTGTATAGGGAGACCCTAAATCCGGCGCGAGTCTATGACCTTTTGAATGCCGCGACTCTCAGGCGTTTGCGCGAGCGCCCCAGCCTCATTTACGAGGAATGTCTTTCCAAAGGCGAACTCATCGTCATTGACGAGGTCCAGAAAATTCCCGGCCTCCTCGATGAAGCGCATCGGACCATCGAGGACAAGAAAGCTCGCTTTCTGATGACCGGATCCAGCGCGCGGAAACTCAAACGCTCCCAGTCCAATCTGCTGGGCGGCCGAGCGACACAGGCGGAACTCTTGCCATTAACATCGAGGGAGATACCTGAATTTGATCTTTTCAGATATCTCAATTGCGGCGGCATTCCCAGGCATTATCTCGCTTCGCCAAAACAAATTGAAGGCGAGCTCGACGATTACGCGTCGCTTTATCTTAAGCAGGAAATTCTCGACGAGGCCCTCACGCGCTCCTTGGAGGGTTTTACGCGATTTTTGGAAATCATGGCTCTTCACAGCGGCGACGAATTGGCTATAGAAAACTTCGCCTCGGACTGCGGCATTAAAGCGAGCACGTTTCGCAACTACCTCGACATCCTCAAAGATACGCTCCTCGGTTTTGAAGCGCCGCCCTTTCTAGCGACGCGAAAACGCAAAGCCATTACTCGATCCAAAATATATCTCTTCGATGTCGGCGTCGCCGGATTTTTATCGCACCGCGGAACCTTGGCGCCGAAAAACCCTCTCACGGGCAAGGCTTTCGAGCATTTTATCGCCATGGAAATCCGCGCGTTTCTGAGCTACCGCCGGATCCGCCAACCCTTGACGTATTGGCGAAGCGCGAGTCAATTCGAGGTGGATTTTCTCATTGGCCGCGAACTCGCCGTCGAGGTCAAAGCCTCCGAACTCGTTCACGAGCGCATGCTCAGAGGACTGCGCGCCCTCCGCGAGGAAAAGCTGATCAAAAATTACGTCGTCGCGTCCTTCGACCCTCGCCGAAGAGTGGTGGACGGCATCGAAATCGTGCCGTGGCCGGAATTTCTCGATAAACTATGGAGCGGCCACTGGGTGAGTTAAAAAGCCCGGCGGACGGCGGCGAGGGTTTTTTCGATGTCTCGGTCCGAATGGGCCGACGACAAAAAACAAGCCTCAAACTGGGCGGGCGGAAAATAAATCCCTTCATTCAAAAGAGAGTGAAAAAACCGCGCGTATTTTTTAACATCTGATTTTTTTGCGGAAGCGTAATCATAGACGGGCCCATCGGTAAAAAAGACGGTAAACATCGGCCCAAAAGAATTGACGCTGACCGAAACCCGGGAAAGATTTGCCTCGGTTTTAATCCCAGCGACTAATTTCTCGGTTTTTTCATACAAAGCGGGGTAGGGATTTTCCTTTTTAAGAAGCCTCAAGGCGGCAATGGCGGCCGCGACCGCGACCGGGTTTCCCGATAGCGTTCCGCCCTGATAGACCGGGCCCAAGGGCGAAAGATAATCCATGACGTCTCTTCTGCCTCCCAAAGCCGCGAGCGGAAAACCCCCGCCCGCGATTTTGCCCAAGCAGGTCAAGTCCGGGGTGATGCCGAAAATTTTCTGCGCGCCGTAAAAACCGAAACGAAAACCGGTGATCACTTCGTCAAAAATGAGCAGCGCCCCGCGCTTTTTCGTCAAATTTCTCAAAGCCTCAAGGAATTTTTTTTCCGGAACGACCGTTCCCATGTTTCCCGCCACCGGTTCGACAATCACCGCCGCGATCTTTGTCCCCCATTTCTGAAAGGCCTCTTGAAGAGAAGCCGCGTCGCCGTACGGGAGGCTCAAAGTCGTTTCGGCAAAAGCCTTGGGAACCCCGGCGGAATCCGGACTTCCCAACGTTGTGAGTCCGCTTCCGGCTTGGACCAAGAGATTGTCGGCGTGCCCGTGATAGGCGCCGGAAAATTTGACGATCAAATCCCGCTTCGTGAACGCCCGCGCCAAGCGAAGAGCCGTCATCACCGCCTCGGTGCCGGAATTGGTCAAACGGATTTTTTGAATGCTGGGAAAAGCCCCGCCAATTAGTTCCGCTAGATGAATTTCCGCCTCGGTCGGAATTCCGTAGCTGGTTCCCAAGGCCGCGGCTTTTTGGGCGGCGGAGACAATTTCAGGACGAGCATGGCCCAAAATCAAGGGCCCCCAGGAAAGGCAATAGTCGATGTAGGGGTTTCCGTCCGCGTCCCAAATTTTGCTGCCGCGTCCCCGAACGACAAAGCTCGGAAAGCCGCCGACGGATTTAAAAGCGCGAACCGGAGAATTGACGCCCCCAACCAGAACTTTTTGGGCGCGCTTAAAAAGCCGCCGGGATTTCTCTATTTTTCTTTGAGCCATCGGGCCGCTTCCACGGCGAAATAGGTGAGAATAAAATCCGCGCCCGCGCGCTTAATCGAGGTCAAGGATTCAAGGGCCGCCTTTTTTTCATCCAGCCAGCCGTTTCTGGCGGCGGCTTTAATCATCGCGTATTCCCCGGAAACGCTGTAGGCCGCAAGAGGACAGTCAAACCTTAAGCGCGCTTCTTTTAGAATATCCAAATTCGGCAAGGCGGGTTTGACCATTAAGATATCGGCCCCCTCTTCGATATCGGAAAGAATTTCCCGCATCATTTCTCTCGAATTGGAAAAATCCATTTGATGGCTGAAACGGTCGCCAAATTGCGGAGTGGAACCGGCGGCCTCCCGAAACGGGCCGTAAAAGGCGCTGGCGGTTTTGGCGGCATAGGCCAAAATGGGCGTGTCAATAAAGCCGGATGAGTCCAAAGCCTCTCGAATGGCCGCGACTTGGCCGTCCATCATTCCCGAGGGAGCGATGACGTCAAAGCCGGCCTCAACCTGGGACAGCGCCGTTTGAGCGTAAAGGTCCAAGGTCTCATCGTTTAAAATCCGGCCGCCTTTTAAAACGCCGCAATGCCCGTGATCGGTGTATTCGCAAAGGCAGAGATCCGCCATCAAGCACAAATGGGGGTGGCGATCCTTGATCATCTTGGCCGCCGTTTGGACGATTCCGTTTTTGGCATAGGCCCCCTTTCCGAGAGGGTCTTTTTTCGCGGGGATGCCGAACAGAATCACCGCCCCAACGCCGGCTTGGACGGCTTTATCCACGGCCTTGACCAAGGCGTCCACCGAATAGCGGTATTGTCCGGGCAGCGATGAAATTTCGGCCTCTATGTTTTTTCCGGGGCCGACAAAAAAGGGCATGACAAGATCGTCGGCGTTAAGCTCGGTTTCTCGAACCAAACGCCTAAGCGACGGCGTCTGGCGCAAACGGCGCAAGCGGGTTTTAGGAAA
>JAJZCM010000021.1 GCA_021846045.1 bacterium
GTGTGGAACTACGTCAAGAACGAAGGCGTCAGCAAGAAGCCGTTGAAGCGCAACGAGTCGCTTCGGCGGAGTGTCGAAAGCGATCTCGCCGGCATCAAGCGTCGTCCCGCGCTGGTACGATCATTCTCCGGAGCGCCAAGTGTATCCTATACCAAGGACTGATTAGTAAACCCAACTGAGAAGTCATGGGGTTTCGTGAAAAGTAAAAACATGAACGATTCTCAAGCCAAAAACAAATCAGAATTGCGGATGGAGTTAAAGGGCCACGTGAGGAAATTGAGGAAAAAAAGCGAATTGCATCTTTTTTTGTGCCTAATAACTAACTATCCTATGTTACTTACTATACTGCCGGCGGGTTGAGATCTCCGGAAGGAACAACTCAAGAAAGGAATGGGCCAGTTGCGATGAAAACTAGGAAGTTATTTTTGCGCGGGCCATTACAAGGTCACCAGCTTCGGATTACGGTCCGCGCTGTTCTTCAGGCCGTGCATAATTAAAGGGACACAACAACGACTATTTAGCGTCGGTATATCATTTATTTCATGTCCCGATATCATCGTGCGGCTGTATATGCGCGACTATTCCGTCCGGGCTTGTCGGATATCATGAGCGGCACAGGCGTCGCGTTGGCTCGTCCCTTCCGCCAACTTGAGGAGGCAATGGATCAGTGGGCCCAACAAGCAACTCTTGCTTCGTAAAACTTGACTCGTTTACGTCAACTTAGAGACCCCAAGACCTCTAGCGAGTCTCGAGATAATCATAGGCGCACATGCCACCAGCGGTAATCGCGTACATGCCACCAAAGACAGCGCCGCCAACAACTGCTCCCGCCGCTCCACCGGCAACCGCTCCTCCAACCGCACCCAAAGGACCGCCAACGCCGCTGCCGACAACGCCTCCTGCAAGCGCGCCAATAGGAGCAATCATGACTGCCCCGCTTTTAGCCCCAGATTTAAAATCCTTCTTAATACCATCTTTACAATAAGCGATATAGCCCTGAGCAGAACCCTTGTCTCCCGGGATATCTTTAACGGCTTCTTCATCTTTTTGCGGAGTTGGAACTGCGGCTGTTTTTAAGCTCGCTCCTTTTGAAACGACAGGAATCTTCTCATCGCTTAATGCCGCACGAACATGGCGAATATCCCGGGCAATGGTTTTCTCAACGGCATTTTTTTCAGTAGTCAGCCATCCCTCGAACAGAGCTCCTTCGCTCACTTTTGAATGTTCTAATTCTTGACTTAAAGCGGAAGAGATTGGAAATGTGATCAAAGAAGACAAACAAAAACAAACGCCAACCCAAGGCTTCACTTTTTGTTTCATTATTTTAATTTCCATGAAATACTCCTATTGACGCCATTTTATATGTGCCGACAACATATTGAGACGCTCCAGAATCCAATTTGTGTCGCCGATTTTCTAGTAAGGAAACATTACCTCTAAATAGCGATCTTGTCAAGGCAAACATTTTTTTTCCTCAACGACCTTCTCGCCGCTAGCCACAAGCTCCTCAAGGCCCACGTGCTCAAAGAGTCCTTCAGCCATTTGTGGTCATGCAAGTCCAAGACCTGCGCGCGGCGGTTCTTCAACGCTTTGGTTGAGCAACTCAAGTGGAGTCGCCTGAGGTCCTACCATAAGTTTGCCTGCATGGTGGAGAGCTATTTTGACGGCACCCTGACGTACTGCAACAAGAAGGTTTCTTTGGGATATATTGAGCGGACTAATCTCATGGCCAAGAACGTCACCCGTAGGGCTTACGGCTACAGGGACAAGGATTGCATGAAGCCCAAGATTATCCAAGCCTGCACCCCTTGGATGGGCCGCTTCCAGCCCTGGCACTGGACCCACCCTCATAATTTTTTGTCATGAACCTTTTTTCATAAACCTGAGGTATTTTACAGAATATATCCCCATCTAGTCAATGCTTGGAATTATCAAATGCAACATGAGCATGAAATGGAACTTTTGAAGAAATCTCAACGAATCGCAGTATTCTGTAGCCATGATGATTACCATGGACGATTCGCAGATGAAGAGACTGGAGCAAATCCGGATATTCGTGAAATCCGCTACGATGATTGCGTGCAGTGTGGTATCGCAAGCAGGTCGGTACGAATGGATAGAAAAAATCGTGAATCGGTTCAAATATTTCGATTTGGCCAAGAAGGACAGGGGCGCGCTCAGAGCCTACATCGACCACATGACCGGTTTATCTCCGGCCCAGTTGACGCGTCTCTTGGCCAGGCTACTCACGGAGGGCTCGATCACATTATCTCGTCGACCACGATCCCGCTTCAAGATGAAATATACCGTCTTCGACAAGGAACTGCTGGCCGAAACCGACAACGCGCACGGACGCTTGTCGGGTCCTGCGACGAAGCGGATTTTCGACCGCGCGTTTCACGTTTACGCAGACAAGCGATTCGAGCGTTTGAAGAACATCTCGCCGGCGCACATCTACAATTTGAGATTAAGCCGAACGTATCAAATGCGGGCGCGAACCTTCGCCAAGACCCAAAGCGTTACGGTATCCATTGGAATCAGACGCAAGCCCGACCCGAAAGGGCGCCCTGGGTATATTCGAGTGGATACCGTGCATTAGGGCGATAGAGACGGGGTCAAGGGGGTCTATCATATCAACTTGGTGGACGCGATGACGCAGTGGGAAATCGTCATGTGCGTTGAGGCCATTTCGGAGGCGCATTTGAAGGCAATTCTGGAAGCGGCATTCATGATGTTCCCGTTTCTTGTTTTGGGGTTTCATTCCGACAACGGAAGCGAGTATATCAACGCGATGGTCGCCAGACTTTTGAACAAGCTCCTCATCGAGCAGACGAAATCGAGATCGGGGCGGAGCAATGACAACGCGCTGGTGGAAGGCAAGAACGGGAGCGTGATCAGGAAGCACATGGGATATTGGCATATCGAGCAGAAATACGCTCCGCAGATCAATCAATTCTACGTCGAACATTTCAACGTCTATCTAAACTTCCACCGGCCTTGCGGTTTTGCGACGGTGACGGTGGATGAGAAGGGGCGGCGGCGGAAAAAGTACGAGACCTACCAGACACCGTATGAGAGGCTGAAATCGCTGGTGAGAACGAAAAAGTCGGCGAAGGAAATTATGCGTGTGGGCGTCACTTTAGAGATGCTCGATGAAATCGCGGCAAGACAGACCGACAATGAGTTCGCCCGGAGGATGCAGGAAGCGAAAAATCGACTGTTCAGGAAAGTGGTTGCTAGGGCATCAATGGCATCGGTGGCTGCTTGAAAGTTATGCACTTTATCCACAGTCATTCACAGAAAGAAAAAAGAAGCAAAAAAGAAAGACTACGGCCTATGAGATTCTTGGCTCTAAATCTTAAAAAAAGGAGGCAGGTTGCAGAAACTACGACGACACTACGACGAGATGTTTCATGCTCATCTTACGATTGGAAAATGCTCTGGGAGCGCCTCAGTTCGGAATGCGGCTCAAGGGAAGCGAGAAATTCTGGAACGGGTTCGGCTTCGGCCCGGGAGATGAAGAGATGCTGGCGTTATGCGCGCTACATCGAAGCGAAGACGGACGCTGGAAAGATTATTGGCGCAGACGGGCTCAACCCAATTCACGTCAGGCGGCGGCGTGACGGCGAACGAAACTTCGGTCAGAGTGACGCACGCGACCGCGTCCGGACAAAGTCGCCCGCGCTGATATTCCCCCTATTTTTCATTCCTGGGGAAAATTCCCGAGATGGAGGTCATGCACCCGGCTCCGTTGAATTCAGCCGTAGTTCCGTATTCAAGGAGGCGCGCTTCCGCGCCCGAGGTCTTGGTCCAGGAAATGGTCAAATACGTGCGCGATCAAATCGTCAAGTCCGCTTCGCTTGCAAAGAAATAAAGGCTATCTAAACACCGTCTTTCGGTAATGGGCGAGTTCCGCGATGGATTCGCGGATGTCTTCCAAGGCTTGGTGCTTCTTATTTTTTTGGTGTTCGTATTTTTTTTCCGGATACCAGCGCGCGACCAGCTCTTTAACCGTGCTGACGTCTACCGAACGGTAATGAAAAAATTCGTTTAAAATCGGCATATATTTGGCCAAAAACCGGCGGTCTTGCCCGATTGTGTTTCCGCAAAGAGGGACCTTCCTTTGGGGACAGTACTTGGCGATAAATTCAACGGTGCGCGCCTGGGCTTCCAGAACTTCGATCGTGGAATTGCGAACGCGGTCGATAAGGCCGGATTTGGTGTGAGTTTCCCTGCACCAGGTATCCATCAGGGCCAAGGCGTGCTCGCTTTGCCGGAGGGCGATGACCGGGCCTTCTGCGATGAGGTTGAGATCGCTATCGGTAACGATGGTCGCGATCTCTAAAATGGCGTCTTTTTCAGGGTCTAAACCCGTCATTTCCAAGTCGAGCCAGGCGAGATTAGCATCATTTTTCATAGTAAGAGTTATCATAGCTAAAGTTTTAGGACTTGACAATGAAATCTTTCTCTGCTAGACTTGCGGATGAGAGGTCATGAGGTTTCTTTATCAAAGGAGAATATTTATGAAAAGTTTCAAAAGCTTTAATCCCGTAGTTTCCGCCCTCGTTTTGGGAGCGCTCATCGGCGTCGCCGGATGCGCCCATCGCGCGCCGTTGGTTTCTTCCAATGCTCCGGCATGGGTCAACAAAGGCAGCGGGGCTTTTAAGGATTCCCAGGGTCAAGGTATTTTTTACGGCGTCAGCGGATTTAAGGGAAGTCAAAATCCCATTTTAGCGCGCCAGGCTGCGGGTGACCGTGCTTGCGCTCAGATCGCGCAGACGATGAACCGCTACGTCGCGATCTTAGACAAAGATTATATGTCGGCAACGACTGCCGGAAATCAGTCGAAAACCGCCGATGAGCAGTTTGTCAGCCAGACTCAGAAGACCTTCACCCAGTTCACCTTGACTGGCGCCCACGTGGTCGACTACTGGAAGAGTTCCGGCGGGACGGTCTACGCCCTTTGTAAGATGGACTTAAACGGCTTTCTCAAAAATATCGACCAGGCCAATCAACTCAGCAGCCGGGTTCGCGATTTCGTCCGCAAGGACGCGCAGAAGGCTTTTGCGGACTTAAGCAAAAACGAGATTCAACACTCAAGCGGCACAATTTCCGGCGGCCTTTAAGCCGGCAACATAAGGAATTTATCTTATGCGAAAGAGTGCGTTGTGGGCGGCAGCTCTTGTTTCCCTGTCCGCGTGCGGGCCGTCGGTCCAGCGTCTTAACACCAATGCCGTTGTCGATCTTAACGGCCGTTGGGATTCGACCGACGCTCGTTTGACTGCGGAAAAAATGATCTCCGACTGCTTGTCCCGGCCTTGGCTTTCGAACTTTCAGCAGAAAGATAACCGCGAGCCCGTGGTCATCGTTGGAGACATTTACAACAAGAGCTTCGAACACATCAACACCGATATCTTCATTCAAGATATTGAAAGCGAGCTGATTAATTCCGGCAAGGTTAAATTCGTCGCCGATGATAAGCAGCGCGCGCAGCTGCGCCAAGAGCGTTTGGACCAAGACGTCAACGCCTCCGCTGCCACGCGAAAAGCGATGGGAAAAGAATTAGGCGCGGATTACATGCTTGAAGGGACCTTGGACGCGATTAAAACCCAGGAGGGCGGGCGCGAGGTGATGTATTACCAAGTCAACCTTCAGTTGATCAATATCGAGACCAACAATATCGCTTGGATTGGGCAGAAAAAAATCAAGAAGTATATTTCTCGGCCCGGTTGGACTCTGTAGGTTGACGGCAGGGGCCTTTCGCCTTTTTAATGAAAGTCTTTTCCGGTCGTAGATGGAGAGACCATTATTGGTCTTTGGCGGCGGTTTTTGGGGGAATCGTTCTCTTTTCTGCCTGCGCGACCGAACCGACGACGGCCTATCGAGATAATCTCAATCACCTCATCGCCCTTCAGCAGTATCCCGCCGCGCTTAAAGACGTTCAAGACCACAAAAACAGCGAGTACGGCGCGAAAAGCGTCGTCCTTTATCATTTAGACGAAGGGACCATCCTCAACAACTCCGATCAGTATAAAGAAAGCGATCAGAAATTCGCCGACGCCGAGCATACGATGCAGGATCTCTACACCAAGAGCATCCTTCAGGCGGGCGGGATGCTTCTTCTCAACGATACGACGATGGATTATGCCGGAGAGCCCTTCGAGCGGGTGCTTCTCCATGTTTTCCGCGCGATGAACTGGATTTTCATGGGTCATCCCCATGGCGCGGCGGTCGAGGCCAATAAGGCCGAATTTTTTCTCCAGCAGCTGCATGACCATTTCAAAGGCAAACTGGGATACAAAGACGACGCCTTTGTCCGTTATTTGGATGCGATGCTTTATGCCGATATCGGCGATTTAAACGACGCTCGCATTTCCTTGGAAGCGGCCAAGCGCGCCTACCGTTGGTATGCGTCCTACTACAACACGCCCGAGCCGGAATTTAAGTTCCCAAAAGATTCCCGAAAGGACGGGGAGCTTGTTTTCATCCATTATAACGGCGTTTCTCCAATTAAAATCTCAAAAACCATTCAAGTGGCCTGGAACCAGGCCGTTTTAGCCGTCCAGGAAAGTAACGATACCAGCCATGATTCCCAACGCGCAAAAAACGCGCTGGTGGCGGGTTTTGTCGGAAACGCGATTACGGTGGCTTACCCCCAATACGTTCAGCCGGCTTACCGCATCGCGTCTTCGGAAGTTTTTGTCGACTCTAAGCCTGCGGGCCAAACGCTTTTAATGGAGGACGTGAGCGCGATCGCCTTCAAGAATTTGAAAAATCGCATGGACATGATCATGACTCGCGCCATTGCCCGCGCCGCCATCAAATATATCTTGGCGCGTACCGCCAGCCAAGCGGTTTCCAAACAGTTTGGACAGGGCTGGGGGCTTTTAACGCAGGTGGGAAGCAATATCCTCGCGGCCGCCACTGAAGTCGCCGACACCCGGAATTGGACGACTCTTCCGTCCCAGATCCGCATGGCGCGCATTAAGGTTCCGCCGGGCGTTCACCAGATACGGGTTGATTTTAAGGACCAGGCGGGTTTTGTCGTTGAATCGCACGTTTTTCCCGATGTAAGGATTAAAAAATCAACGCGTAGTTATCTCGCTTTTCGCACGGCGCTATGAAAAAGAAGGAGAAATCTATGATGCATAAAATTTATCCCTTGGCGCTTCTCGGTTTTTTTGCGAGCGCTTGCGCGTCCATTCCTACGGCTCAAAATTCTTTCACCGTTCAAAAGCCCGCTTGGGTCAACGGAAGCGATGACCACTATCCGAACAGCTTTTATCTGACCGGGGTCGGCGCCGGGGGCAGCCAGGCCGCCGCAGGAAATTCAGCTCGCGCTGAGATCGCGAAAGTGATCTCTAGCCATGTGACGGTTCAAGATCGCGTTTCCGAGTCCCAGGGAACGCAGGTGAAAAACGGCCGCTCTAAAGACACCTTCTCCCAGTCGGTTTCCCAGGCGGTCGAGGTCGCGTCCCAAGAAGTTCTTCAGGGTGTGCGAATAGTTAATTACTGGGAAAATCCCGTGACGAAAAACTATTACGCTTTTGCGGTCATGGACCGGCAGAAAGCCTCGATTGGGCTCAACGACAAAATCTCGAGAATTGACCAGGAACTCAAGGATTGGGATGAGCATCTCAAAACTTCGAAAGAAAAATTTAAGCGTGCGCGCGCGGCGATGAAGGTTTTAGCTCTTTTGAAGGCGAGAGAGCATTTGGCCCAGGAACTTCAGGTGATTTCTGCGACCGGGCAGGTCCCTTCGGCTCCAATTAATGAGTCGCAAGCAAAATTTATGGTCGCTAAAGCCCTTTCAGCCTTGATTGTTTCCGTGCATGTCTTGGGGGAAAATGCCGGCGCCACTGAGACCGGCGTGGTTCAAGGGCTCAACGGCTTGGGAATTTCGGCGGTCGTCGACTATTCGACTCAAACCCCGGATATTCTAATTAAAGGCCAGGTGTCGTCGGAAAAACTGACGCAACTGCCTCCACCTTGGAAATGGGGAAAATCCCAAGCGACGATTTCAATTGAAAACGCGCGTTCAAAGAAAATTTTCTCGCAGTTTGCCGCCGAAGACCGCGAAGCTTCTTCGATTAGCCATTCTGACGCCGTTTCTCGCTCCGAGACTGCCTTGGGCAAGAAAGTAGCTCAAAAAATTCACGACGCCATCGCGTCTTATTTTGAGAATATTTAGTCAGGGCTCTTGACCTACGCGCCTAAGTCAGGGAGCAGCGGCTTTGGTTTTTCCGTTGGGGTCGCCGCCTTGAATCTTGAAGGTTTTGACGACGTTTTGGAAAACGGATTCTTGATTGCAGTTGATTTTGGGGTTGCAAATGTAGGCGATAACGTAGAAGCCGCCTGCGTCCGGTAAAACGACTTCTTCATCGCGCAATGAGGTCGTCTTTGTCTCATAGGCTTCTCTTTTCCCGTTCCAAGATTGATCCATTCTCGGGACGGACTCAACCGTTACAAAATGAAACCCATTTTCATTTTTTAGTGGGGAGGGCTTCTCGTGAAAATATCCATTAATTCCAGGCTCCATCGCCTCAAGTTGTCTGTTGTGAATGTATTGCCTTGGAGTGTCGTTGCCTGAGAGTGTTCCTTCGACGTAGCGTTCAACCCTGATAGTGGATGTTTGCCCCGGGTCGTGAAAATCAACGGTTGAGTAAATCCCGCCGGCTTCCGTTTCGTCAACTCCCCAAGAGCCGGGAATGGCGCAGGAGAAAGAGCGCTGGGGATCCGAGTAGAGGACTTCCGTGTTTCCCTTGTCGTTTCCTTTTTTTTGAGGGGCGCCCGTGGGGCCTTTAGAACATGCCGCCCAAAGCGGGGCAAGAACTAATAGAAGCAGAAGCGCTTTTTTTATCATTTTTTTAAGCGTTGGCAGTTTATTCCTTGAGTTCCACAAAACCATATCCGGTTAATTTGAGAAGAGGCATTGGGAGGAAGCGGCTTTCCACGGGTGGAGAGACTGTTTAAATACATGGACCCCACTAGTAATTTACGTAAATTAAAGAGTTGGCTTGTCGTGAGATGCCCCGGTTTTTTAAGCGCGATATTCTTAGCTAAAAAAAGCATTCTCTTCGGGGTTTGAGCAGGATCGAGGCGTTTTGTCTGGATAAGAAACTCTATTTCTCTCTGAGCCGCCCTTGATCCAAATTGCGTTGCATCCACCAGATCGGCGATCCTGATATAGGGGTTCCGTTCCCGATGCGCTTGGTCCATATCCCATTCTCCTATTTTTCTCCTCGTTCTTTTTATTAAATCGCCGGAGTTGGCGATTAAATTCCCTATTCTTGAGGCGTACTCCCGTCTAAGGGCGCCCACGTTGTTGGATTCTTTAAAGTCGCCGGCGAGATTGAGTTTTATTTTAAGCCATTGGACTATTTTCTGAGATATTGTCGCTTGCGGCGGCGCGGCCATATTTCGATCGATTTTGCCGTGCTCCCGAGCAATTTCTGCCGCAGTCTTAAAAGTCGCGGCGCTCGATCCAAAGCCGGAGAGATACCTATCTTTGATGCTGTCGGAAAATTGACGCGGGTTGCGAATGAAGGAAGTGAGTTCGCTATCCATGGCCTTTGTTGGATCTTTTAATGCCGCGTAAGAGAGGTATCGCGCCTGCGTCAGAAACGCCTCCTGTTCTTCCTCAATGTAATCACGATGGACCAAGAGATGGGCGTGAGATAGAGTCGATACATGATCTCTCCTCTCTTGCCAGGTGTGGGTGAGTTCATGAGCTAAAATATCGTCGTACTTTTTAAGATAGCCCTTGAGGACTTCGGGATGTTCCAAGAGATAGCGGTTTCCGGCCCGAAAATCGGAAATAAGTTTCTTCTTGTCAGGCGCCCCTTGAAAAACGTATTTGGCGTTTAAAACAACGCGATCTCCTTGCGGAGTCCACTGGTAAAACGCGCCCATGTTTTTTTGAGCTTCCAATACGAAGATGGGGGGAAGGATGATTTTGCCGTTGACCTTAAGGCGTTCTAAAACTTTTCGTCCCTCTGGATTGCGCGAGAGTTTCATAATCACTTGTCCTTGGAGGGCGCGGTTTAAGGCTCCTTCCCCATTGTCATAGGCGGGGAGAGGTTTAAGCGTGGTTGAATATTTGCCGAAAGCTCTGTTGATGAGCGAAGAGATCGTCTGCTCTCCATCAAATTGCGATCGAGACTCTTGGAATAGATGCAGGATGTCGGCTTGGGAATGGGGTCCTGAATGGAGAAGTTTTTTAAACCCGGGATCCTTGGCCGCAAAGAAATCCAACTTTTTTTTAAGAAGTTCTTTTTGCTGGGGGCAGGCCTTGGGATTTTGGCCGCAGATTTTTTGGACATCGGCAATTCCCGCCGCCGCGCTTTCAATAGAGTAGGGGGAAACATGGTCGGAGCTATCGCTGGTCAAATACCGAAATAGGCACTCTCCCGCGACATGGCTTAAAGTTTGATTGCTCAACGAAAGGACCTGCGAGGTTTCGGGATCGAGGCGATAATTGGCGGCTATTAAACGTTGGCGAATTTTGGACTCTTCCTGCTCAAATGGGATGGGAGGCTTTTGTTTTTTGATGAAGAGACTGATCCAGCGCTTGTAGTCAAAGGCTTCTTTCGTGTCTTTCGCGTATTCTTCCTCGGTGACGAGATGGCCGTCGGGCGCGCGAAGATTCTCCGTTCCAAAACGGTATCCGAGGCAGAGAAAATTCGTTTTTCTCGTTTCTGGAATGGAGGCGCCCTGAAGATTGAGGGGCTGCGACGAGTCCGCCGCGAGGAGATGAGGCGCACCCATAAAAACAAAAACGGCGAGCGTCCAGGCCTTGGCCCCCTTCAGAGAGATCACGAATTGAGTATTGCAGGAAAAGCGGGTACTGTCAAGGTCAGGACAAAACCGTCTAAGCCCTTACTTTCCAAATAGGCCCTTGGTCGGCCCAAGCAAAAGCGAGGAAAAATCGACGTGAATTTTAGGCTTGTCGATCCAAGAGTATCCCTGGGATTGGACAAATTGTAAATGGCATTGACAAACAGGCCATTTTCTGTTAACTTAGCCTTGTGATCCCGCGGAGAATAGAGCGTCGGTTGAAGGAGGCGGCCCGAAAGTATCCCGTTGTCGCCATCGTAGGCCCGCGCCAGTCCGGTAAAACCACGCTGGCTAAAAGCGTGTTTCCACGCCTGCCGTACGCGACATTGGAAAATCCGGATGCGCGAGCTTTCGCTTTGGAGGATCCCAAACGATTTCTCTCTCAATTTAAGGGCGGAGCGATCTTAGATGAAGTCCAGCGAGCGCCCGATCTGCTCTCTTATATCCAGACAATCGTTGACGAGCAGAGGAAATCGGGACTCTTCATTCTCACCGGATCCCAGCATTTCGGTCTTGTGGAAAAAATCACGCAGTCCTTGGCGGGGAGGGTTTCGATCCAAAAATTGCTGCCGTTTTCAATTGAGGAGCTCAGCGACGCCAAGCGGCTTGCGCCGACCCTTAACGAGGTCATTTTCACCGGTGGATACCCTCGAATTTTCGACAAGCGCCTTTCGCCGACGGATTGGCTTGGCAATTACGTTGAGACCTACTTGGAAAGAGATGTGCGCCATATTAAGAATCTGGGCGACCTCTCAACGTTTCACCGCTTTTTACGCATGATCGCCTATCGGTGCGGGCAGTTGGTGAATTTTTCTTCCATCGCCTCGGATTGCGGCATCACCCATAATACAGCCAAGGCGTGGCTTTCTATTTTGGAGGCAAGCTATTTGGTTCATTTGATGCCTCCGCATTATCGTAATTTCGATAAGCGGCTTAAAAAATCGTCCAAGCTCTACTTCTATGATTCCGGACTCGCCTGCTTTTTGCTCGGGATAACCCGTCCCGAGGAGTTGCTCGCTCATTCAATGCGGGGCGCGCTTTTCGAGAGTTTTGTCATCAGCGAGCTGATAAAGCGCAGATTCAACGAGGGCCTCCTTTTTGAGCTTTATTTTTGGCAGGATAAATTAGGAAAGGAAATTGATTGCCTCATCGAAAAAGGCTCGCGCCTTATTCCGGTGGAAATCAAATCCGGGATTACCGTTGCGGGGGATTACTTCGACAACATCGCCTATTGGGAGCGCTTGGCAAAAATATCTCCGGGCAGAAGTTACTTAATTTATGCGGGGGAAGGCATTCAGGAACGGAAAAACGGCAAAGTCCTTGGCTGGAGAGACCTGGGCAGGCTTCCCTTATGACTCACGCGAGTTGAGGCGAGGCTTTACTTTCCAAATAGGCCGTTGAGAAGGCCCTTGGTGGGCCCAAGCAAAAGCGAGGCCAAATCGACGTGAATTTTGGGCTTGTCGAATTTTCCCTTGACTGAAATTTTCATCGGCGCGATGTTGGCGACTTGGGCGATGACATGCATGTCCAGGTTTTCCCGGGGGATGTCGATTTTCCCTTTCGCGCTGACGTTGGCGGCGTCGCTATAGACGTGGCTTTCATTGACCGCCATGATTCCGTCTGCGAAATTATAATCCCCGGCCAATTCTTGAAAGGTGATGTTGTTGAAATTGGGGAAAAGCCTGATTCCGCCAAAGCTCGTGATTTTTTGAATCGCGATCAAAGGAGAGGCTAAAATCTTGACCAAGATTGATTGGCCCACCAAATTTCCCAAATCCTTAAGTTGTCCGTGATTGGCGAGAATGTGGGCATGCCCGGTCAGCGTTTTTAATTTTGGGGTGATTCCTTGGACGTCCCAAGTGATTCGAACGCCATCGGCGCGAAATTTAGGGTGGGTTAGGTGGTTAATGTTTAGGATGCCCTTGGAATCAATGGGGGAGGCGGTTTTTTCCTGTTCGCGCAAAGAGTCTTTCGTCTGGACTGAACTGTCCTTGAGCGAAGATATGGTTTGGACAAATCGGTCTCGCGCCGCGAAAAAATGGTCGAGGTTGAATTCCGCCAGATCAATTTCCGTGTCGATATAGGGGCGATGCGTATAGTTTTTGACGGTGAGGTCGATATGGGTTTGGGAGCCGTCGAATTTTCCGTAGATGTCCGGCGCGTCGATTCTCTGATCGTTAAAGGACACGATGCCGGTAAAATGCGACAGGTCAAAACCCAATTCTTTAATTCCCAAATCCTCGAACTTAAGCTTTCCTTCGAGCGTAGGGCGTTCCAAAGGGCCCGATGCGGCAAGGGCGAAAAATCCGTGTCCGACGAGTTTTAATTTCCGGGTGTTTGGGAATATTGGCGTCAGTTCCGGCAGGTCGAAAGACGGGCATTTGACCAAAATATTTAAAGTTGGGTTTTTCCCGGTGATGTCCAGAAATTCGCTTTTGGATAGCTCGACAGTGTTTCCTTTAAAAGACAATTTGATTTGTTTGACGCGGATGGTTTTTTGACCGAGATAAAAACTTCCGTCCCATCGGGAGGGGGGAAACTTAATTCCCGGCGGCAATTGATGAAAGGGAATATCCGAAGACTCAAAGGCCGGGAGGTTAATCGCCGCGCTGATCATGAGATGCGGTTTTGGAGCGCGCGAGGCATAGTCTAAAACCGGCCCTGAGAAACTTAAGGAGCCAAAATGGGTTAGAACGCTTGCTTGATTAAAGGTTAGCAGGCTTTTCTTGAGATTGAGCTTGGCTTGGACATGAGTTGAGGGAATCACTAATTCCTTTGACAAATGAGCCCAGGCAATTTCTTGGGAGGAAAGTCGCGGGAACTTAAGATCGGACGCAATATCCAGATTGGGTTTTGGATTTTTGGAAAAAATGTTTTCGACGGTTCCCTGAACGGACAAATTTCCCAGGGCGGACGCAAGAGTCAAGGAAGAGATTTCTAAATTTTGGCGATCAAGAGAGGCTTGTCCTCTAATTTGAAGAACGGGAATGGGAATAGAAGGAGGTAAGGCGGTGAAAAAGACGTCTTTCCCTTTGAGAGCGGGCGTTTGAATGGACCAGGCGAGTTTGAGGTTCGGCTGGGGGTTTTGACTCAAAAATTTATTGACGCTTCCAGAAACATGAAGAGTTGATGAGGAAGAAACGATCGTCATTTTTTTGGTTGAAATAAGCCCGCGATCAAGAAGAACGTCTCCATGGATTGCGATGGGGGGGATTGTGGAAAGAGGAGTTTTAAACCAGGGCGTTTCAGCCTGCGTTCCTTGCTCGCGAAGCGAGAGCGTGCCGAAGCATCTCCGGAAAAGATGTTGTGCTTCGGACTGCATTAGAGCCGGAGCTTTAAGGGAAATAATCCCGTTTGCCCGCATTTCGCTCAATGTCCAAGGCGCGCTCAGCGTTCCTTGCCAATTCGCGGAAAGAATGGAATGGCCGGAATAGGCCAGACGTCCTTGAACATGAGAGATGACTTGGTTTTGCCCGGCCTTGATCTGTCCTGCGAAGGAAGAAGCGTAAGGCCCGCTTTGGAGGGCAAAGCGAGTAAAATCAAGCGTGATGGGGTTGTCTCCCGCAGTTTTTATATCAACGGTTCCAAGATATTGGAACTTGCCCGCCGCTTCTTGCGCTCGGCTTGAGATTTTGGCGGAGAAATCAGACTCAAGCGACAAGAAAAAAGGCCGGTTAATTTCGATGTGGGAAGAGTTCAGCCTTATTTTAGAAAAGCTGATGCGGGCGCTCCTCAAGGGATCGTCATAGGAGACGCTTCCATCTAGGACGTCGATTTTCTGAATTTGGAACTTGCCTCCCCATTTTTTTGATGGGGGCATTTCCCGCGCCGAGGAATTGGAGGGGGCGTTTGAGGCGGCCAATAAATCAGAAAAATTATAAGAGGCGGGGCCCGTCTTTTTTACCCTCAAGGAGAGGTCCTCAATTGTGATTCCGGAGACCACGATTTTTTTATGAAGAAGCGCTCGCCAAGATAGGAGCAGGCTGGAGTTGCGAAGTTCGGCGAAAATGCCGTGGGAAAAGTCGGGGGATTCGGAAATCGCGAAATCATCCACGGTCAAGCCTTTGACCAGCGACCAGGAAATTTTTCCGATTTTAATTTGCCGGTGAAATTGGGTTTGCGCCTCGTTGATTAGCGCTGCGCGAAATTTCGCGTAGGGAAAAAAATAGGCGATCAAAAGCGATGCGGCCAAGAAGCCGGTCGCGGCCAAAGCCGCCAAGGCCAAGAGTATTTTGAGTCGGCGATTCATCAAGTCCATTATAACAATCATGCTTGGTAAATTTGAACGAGGCGTGCTATGATGGAAGGATGCTGAATTCTTTTTCAAAATGTCGCTATCTGGCCAGCGAGACTAAGCCCGAGCGCGTGATGGCGTCCGCCTCCGAGGTCGCCTTCGTCGGGCGCTCGAACGTCGGCAAAAGCAGCTTGATCAACGCTTTGTGCGGGCGCGTCGTCGCTTATGTTTCCGGAACCCCGGGGCGCACTCGATCGATTAATGTTTTCGACGCGGGGCAAGGATGTTTTCTCGTTGATTTGCCGGGATACGGCTTTGCGAGAGGACCGGTGGATGAGGTTTTAAACTGGGGGCCGATGATTGAGACCTATCTTTCTTCACGGGTGAGCCTTAAAATGGCGGTTTTGGTCATTGATGCCAAGGTGGGCCCGACGCCCTTGGATGCGCAAATGGCTCTTTGGCTGAGTTCTCATCGAATTGACTTTTGCGTCGCGGCTTCCAAGACCGACAAGGTCAAGCCTTCCGAGTCCTTCGCGCAAAGAAAAACCGTCGCGAGTTTTTTTGAGATGCCCCCGGAAGAACTTTTCTGGATTAGCTCGAAAAATCAAAAGAGCGTTGCGCCCTTGAGGGCCGAGATTTTAAGGGCCTTAGGAGCCTTAGGGTGAAATCCGGCGCAAAGCGCTCTACCGTTTTGTTTTACAAACCCTACGGGGTTCTTTCCCAATTTACTTCCTCGGATGGGCATCCTTCTTTGTCCGGCTTCGGGCTGCCCAAGGGTGTGTATCCGGCGGGGCGGCTTGATTTGGACAGCGAGGGGCTTTTACTTTTGACTAGGGACGGTGAATTTCAGCATCGCTTGACTGACCCCCGTTTCGAACACCCTCGCGCCTATTGGGTTCAAGTCGAGAATATTCCTTCGGAAGACAGTCTTAAACGCTTGGCCAGCGGGGTTTTGCTTAAAGATGGAAAGACTAAACCCGCCTCCGTTCGGGCTATTCCAGAACCCAATTTGCCGCCGCGCAACCCGCCCATTCGCTTTCGCCGCAATACCCCGACTTCTTGGCTTGAGATTGTTCTGAAAGAGGGACGAAACCATCAGGTTAGGCGAATGACCGCCGCGGTTGGTCACCCAACTTTGCGCCTCGTGCGCGTTCGCATCGGCGATTACTCTTTGACGGGGTTACTCCCCGGAGACTGGAAGTTCGTCTGAGACTTTGAATTTTTTTTGATTCTCGCTCCGATTTCGCTAGAATAAAGCTATATGTCGCGCCAAAAGAAGGAAACCCCCCGCCTCATCGACCAATACGGAACCTGGGATGAAGTGTACCGAAAAACCCCGCAGACGGAACTTCCGTGGAACGCGGGAAAGCCGGACCCTGAACTCGTGAGACTCATCGAATCCCAGGCAATTCCCGTGGGGCGCGCCATTGATGTCGGAACGGGGCCCGGGCACGACGCCATTTTCTTGGCCAAAAAAGGGTTTAAAGTTTTGGCCGTGGATATCGCCGCTTCCGCAGTCGAACTCGCAAAAACAAACGCTAAAAAAGCGGGCGTTGAGGTCGCTATCGATTATCGCGTCGAAAGCGTTTTGAATCTTTCCTCTCCCGGAGGAACCGCGACGTTCGTCAACGACCGGGTTTGTTTCGAGGTCTTGGCTGAAGAAGATCGCGAGGGCTACGCCCGGAAAATTTCAGAGGTCCTTATTTCCGGCGGACATCTCTTTTTGAGGACTTTTTCGGAAAAAGAGCCGCCTGGGCCCGGGCCGCATCGCTTTACCCGGGAAGAGATAGAGGGCGTTTTTTCTAGGGATTTTGATTTTCTCGATTTTCGGGACGGAGTTTTGGCCGGTCTCCGGCAGGCCAAGATTTACGTGGCGCTTTTGCGCAGAAAATAAATATCCAGGCGCTGTGAAAAAACGGCTCTTCCTAATTATCGCTATCGCCCTTTTGATCGCCTTCTATATTGGCGTCAATCTGGCGGAAATTCTTCCGACTCATCCATTGGGGATGATGGCAATTTCGTTTTTCATTGTTTTTTTGTTCATCGGCTGGCAATGGAGCTACCGTTCTTCTTCCTTCTCCCAGGGCCGTTGGTCTCTCTTTATCGCGTGGAGCGCTAATATCGGAATCGGCGTTTGGGCGACCTTTCTTTTTTTCGCCGCGATTAAAGACGCCGTTATTCTGGCTTTGCCGCAGAGATTCTTACCGCTGGTTCCCTGGCCCGGAGTCATTTTAGGCCTGCTTGCGATATCGGCGCTCCTTGCCGTAATCGGGGGCTGGCAGGCCTTGGCGGGGCCTTTCATTCGCTATGTTTCGGTTCCCGTGAAGGGCTTGTCAAAATCCTTGGAGGGGCTTAAGATATTACAAATCAGCGACTTGCACGTCGGCCCGACGATTCGAAGGACCTATGTAGAAAAAACGGTCGACCGAGCCTTGAGCCTTAATCCGGATATAATCGTCTTAACCGGCGATATCTTCGATGGGGTTTTCGATGTTTTGGCTTCTCACTTGGAGCCGCTTCGTCGTTTGCATGCTCCCTTGGGCATTTTTTATGTCACGGGAAACCATGAATATTTTTGGGGCGCTCGAATGTGGATGGAGAAAGCAGCCGTTTACGGCATGACGCCTTTGAATAATGAAAATCGCGTCCTTGTTTTTAAAGGAGAAAAATTTCTCATCGCCGGAATCCCCGATGAGATGAGCCGCTTTTTCGAAAAGGAAAACATTCCCGACTGCGCCAAGGCCGCGAGGACTCAAGAGGGCGAGATGTTTAAAATACTATTGGCCCATCGCCCCGGGGTTTATGCGGAGGCCGCGGCGGCGGGGTTTAATCTTCAGTTGTCGGGGCACACGCATGGCGGGCAATTTTTTCCGTGGAGTCTGGTCATTCGTTTTTTTCATCGCTTCTACCGCGGTCTTAACCGCTACAACAAATTGTGGATTTACGTCAGTCCAGGAACCGGCTACTGGGGGCCGGCCCAGCGTTTTGCCGTTCCCGCCGAATTGACCCTTTTGACCTTGGGCCTTGGAACGAAATAAGTATGGCCGCAAAGAAAGATTCTGAAATTATAATTATCGGCGCTGGAGCTGCGGGGCTTTTGGCGGCCGACGCCTTGTCCCGTGCGGGAAAAAAATGCCTGATCCTTGAAGCCAACAACCGCATTGGCGGGCGAATTTTTACCGTCCTTGAAAAAAACCATTTCCCTGTCGAATTAGGCGCTGAATTTATCCATGGCCGCCCCCGAGTGACTTGGGATTTGCTCAAGCGCTTTCGGATGAAGGCCGTTCCGGTTTCCAATGTTCGCTGGCGCCAAAACGGCGACGGCTTTAGACAGGATTCCAGTTCTTGGGAGCGTCTCTCCCAAACGCTTTCCCAGCTTAAATCCGCCAAGAAAGACCGCTCCTTGGCCTCGGCCTTGTCCAAGATGAAGGTCTCTCCTTTGGCCAAGGAAATGGCCGAGCGTTTCGTGCGAAGCTATCACGCCTCGGATATTCGCAAGATCAGCGTTAACGATCTGGTCTTCCAACAGAAAACCAGCGGTGATGAAGGCATGCGGGGATACCGCATCGTTGAGGGTTACGGCGCCTTGCTTGGGAATTTAGCGGCGGCCCTGCCTTCCCGCTCAATTCGCCTCAATCAGACGGTGCAGGAAATTCGCTGGTCTCGGGATGGGGCGGAGATTCTAACTCAAAAATCACGCTTTAAGGCCGCGCGCGTTTTGGTGACCGTGCCGCTGGGGGTTTTAAAATATCCCGGGGCCTTGGTTTTTCGACCCGCCCTTAGGGCCAAGGAAGCGGCCTTAAAAAAGCTTGAAATGGGCTTTGCCGCTAGGCTCTCGCTAATTTTTAGCGAGCCTTTCTGGCAAAACGGAGGACGCGGAAACCCTTACGGCTTTTTCCAGGCGGAGGGGGCGGCAATTCCGATTTGGTGGACCGGGCTTTTCAAGGATTCTCCGGTTTTAACCGGTTGGATGGGCGGTCCGGAAACTCAAGAGCTTAACGATTTCAATCTCTTTATTCGCCATGGGCTTGAGAGTTTGAGCGGCCTTTTCGGCCTTGACCAAAAATTATTGAAATTAAAGTTGCGCCGGGCTTATTTTCACGATTGGAATTCGGATCCTTTTTCCCGCGGGGCGTATACCTATTGCGGGGTGGGGGGAATGCCGGCCCGGGAAGAATTCGCGCGGCCTGTTGAGCGAACCATTTTTTTCGCTGGAGAAGCGACTGATAACTCAGGGGAGGCATCGACGGTCGCCGGCGCCTTTTTAAGCGGTCTTCGCGCCGCCAAGGAAATTATCGCGTCCGCAATTTAGTATAATAGCCTTGCGGGGTAGAGCAGCCTGGTAGCTCGCAAGGCTCATAACCTTGAGGTCGCTGGTTCAAATCCAGCCCCCGCAACGGTTTGATTCGGTTTCTCAGCGAGAAACAAGCGAAAACCCTGGTCCAAAAGGCCGGGGTTTTCTTTTTTTGAACCCTCGCCACGCCACAAGGTTAATGGGGGTTCAAATGACGAAAATCGCGCCCAAGACTCTCGCGTTCCTGGAAGAGCAGGGCGTTACCGTCGTGCGCGACCTGCCCTTCGGGATCAACTTTTAACACTCTCCGAGGGGAGAATTATTCCCGAGCGGGAATAATAATTACGCCCTATCGCTACGGGGCAGAGGCGTTATCGGGTATAAATAGCACCATGAACCTTGACAAAGAGGCGTTATCAGGTATAATAATTGTATAGTTATACCCGATCTAGCCTGCTTAGCAGCGCATAGAGCATAATTGCATCCGATCGGGTGCAACCGAAGCTTATGAAAAAAAATCCGATAGCCGATCTCGTGAAAGAGAAACGCAAGAGCGCCGGTCTCACCCAGCTCCAACTCGCGGCAAAGGCCGGGGTCGGCCTGCGTTTCATCCGCGACGTGGAGCAGGGGAAGGCGTCTCTGAGGACCGACACGATTAACAAGGTCCTCTTCCTCTTTGGTAAGCGTCTCGGACCCGTCGATCTGCCGCGCGATGAGGCCTGATGGAAAATCAGGAAGAACGCGCTCGCGTCTTCTATGGAGACAAGGAAGCCGGCGAGCTCATCAAGAAGCCGGCCGGCTTCGAGTTTGTCTACAGGCCCGAATACCTGCGTGACCAGAACGCAATGCCGATCAGCCTTGCCATACCTCTGACTGAAACGCCGTATCAATCTCCGACACTCTTCCCATTCTTCGATGGGCTACTTCCGGAAGGCTGGCTCCTCGAGCTGACATGCACCTCCGCGAAGATCGATAAGAACGACAAGTTCCATTTGTTGCTGCACACCGGCAAGGACCCGATCGGCGCTATCAGCATTCGCCCCGCCGACAAGGAGAGCCATGGCGAATAGATGCCTCTGCTGCGAGCAGCCGATTGAAGAAGAGGGGCGCTACCACGCAAAGTGCCTCAAGGCGCTTTGGGGAAAGGCCGTCGCGCCCAAAATATCCTTCGCCGCCAAGGACCTGCCGGAGAAGGTCACGACGGCTACGGACCACATGTCGATCTCCGGCGTCCAAGCGAAGGCGCTGATCCGGGTTAACAAAGATTCCGGAGAGGTCGAGTTCGCACCGACCGGCAGCACGCACATTCTCAAGCCGGAGCCCAATGAATATCCCGGCCTGCCGGCGATGGAGAATGTCTGCATGATCACGGCCGAGACGCTCGGCATGAACGTCCCTCCGCATGGGCTTTTCCCCATGTCGGACGGCAGGCTTTGCTATATCGTCAAGCGTTTCGACCGTATGGAGGACGGCGGCAAGATCCAGAGCGAGACGATGTTCCAAATCCTAGGAGCTACGGACAAGTACAAAGGCTCGCTCGAGTCCGTTGGCAAGGCCATTCGCACCCACGCGGAGAACGTCGGCTTGGACACGATCGATTTTTTCGAGCGCGTAATTCTTTGCTTCCTCATCGGCAACGGCGACATGCATCTGAAGAACTGGGCCTTTCTCATCCGCGACAAGAAGGCCGCGCTTGCCCCCGTGTACGATTTCGTCTCATCGAAGGTCTACATCAAACGGGAAAGCGACACGGCGCTGACGATCAACGCCAAGGGTAACAAACTCAAGCAGGCCGACTTCGAAAGCCTGGCCAACAATCTCAAGATCGATCCAAAGGCTGCGGCCAACAGCTTCGAAAAAATGAAGAATGCCCGCGAGAGGTTCCGAGAGCTAGCAATCTACTCGGAGCTCAATCCGTCCATGCGCCAAGAGCTCGAGGACGTGATGGCCGAACGCTTCAAGAGACTGTTTTCATGAAGCGCTGGATCAACCGCGCGGCTATCATCGTGCGGCCTACGAAGGCTTTCTTCTTATCTTCCAACGAGAACGGCAAAGACCTGCTCAAATCAGGTCAACCGTGGTCCGAAGAACTGGGAGCGCCTCACCCAGTCAAATTCCAATTTCGCCGAGAAGACGGCAGGCTTCGTCAAGCATGCCGACAATCCGGGGGTGCAGGCCCTCGAAACTTTTGAGAGATTCCATGAGCTCGGAGGCTCGTCCTCGGGTCTGGGCGATGCGCGAGGCCTCGGACTTGACGGTCTCAACTAAATCGATGAGTTCCGCCTTTTTCTGAGGTTCGACGCCGCTCAGCGCTCGCAATTCTTTTTCCAGTTTCTCGATGTCGTTTTTGAACATGGCCTATTATAAATCTTTTTTGAGACTGGTAAAAATTTTCCGCCTAGTCTCCGGCGCGCCCAAGGCCTTTTCATTTAACCCTTATCGGGCTGGAATTTCCTCATGGAGTTCTATGCCGCCCGACATGGCGCGTTTTTGCTCGGGAGTAAAGAACGTATACGGGTAAACTCCTGACAAACGGCTCGCATCATCTAACCGTCGCATTTGAGACGCCGGGATTTCAAACTCAAGGGAGGCTAGGATGTCGCCTAGTTGCCCGATTTGGGTAGCTCCGATGATGGTTGAGGATACTTGCGGACGGTTTGTCACCCAGTTGAGCGCCACCTGGGCGGGCGAGCGGTGGATTTCGCTGGCGACCTCCTGCAAAACGGAAAGGATGCTCCAATCCTTATCCGAAAAGCGTGGGGTGAGCGTGTTTCCCGTATCCTGCATGACCTTGATTCGCCCTGGGCCTTCCAATCCCGTATGTCCTCGCCGATATTTACCGGTCAAAAATCCTCCTCCTAAGGGGCTCCAGGCGCAAATACCGAGTTCCAAGTGCCTAGCGGCGGGAATGTGCTCGTGCTCGATGTCGCGCTCAACGAGGGAATACTCCATCTGGAGTCCCGCGATGCGCTCCCAGCCCCGCCATTGCGCCAAGGTCTGCCCCCTAGCGGCGTACCATGCCGGCGTGTTGCTGAAGCCGAAGTATCGCACCTTGCCGAAATGGACGAGATTGTCCATCGTTGCCATCACTTCCTCAACCGGCGTTACCATGTCCCAGGCGTGCAGCCAATAGACGTCGATGTAGTCCGTCCGCAACCGGCGAAGTGATTTTTCGACTTCCCGAAGCATATTTTTGCGGCCGTTGCCGCCGCTGTTGGGGTCTCCCAGCGTCGTGCTAAATGAGAATTTTGTCGCCAAGACGATGCGGTCTCTTTTGCCGCTTTCAGAGAGGTATTTGCCCACGATTTCCTCGCTGTGGCCGTTGGTGTAGATGTCCGCCGTATCAATGAAATTCCCTCCCGCGTCGAGATAGCGCGAAATAAGCTGTCGGGATACATTCTCATCGCAACCCCAACCCCACTCGGTTCCAAATGTCATCGTTCCCAAACATAACGGCGAAATCCTTAAGCCCGTCTTTCCCAAAAGTCCGCACTCGGACAGAGATTTTCCTTCCATAATCGAGCCTCCTTGATTTCCGGTTCACCTAGAGGTCTAGCAACACCTCGGCCAAAGCCGGTTTTAATTTTCTTATTGAAATTAAGTCTCAATAAGGTTATAATAAAAGTGATAAGGAACGCAGGCCGAACCATAACGTCTTTCCGGAAGATGCTTCGGCACGCTCTCGCTTCGCGAGCAAGGAACGCAGGAGGAATTTATGACATTAGAAGAAGTTGCGCTCAACCGCGCGGTTAAAGTGGAGGAAATTCAAGGCCTAGGCGAAAAGGATATAGCCTGCCTTCTGGGGATGGGAATTCGCTTGGGCGTTTCGGTCACCAAGGTGATCGCGACTCCGCTTAAGGATCCGGTTGAATGTTTGGTCGGCTCCCAACTTCTAGCCGTTGAAAAGAGGCTGTTTAAGCATATTCACGTCAAAGAAGTCTCTCGGTCTGCATGAAAACGGTCGTCGCCATAGCTGGGCGGCCCAACACGGGCAAAACCACTCTTTTTAACTCCTTGACCGGCCTCAGTCAACGGGTCGCCAATTTCGCGGGCTGTACGGTTGATAGCGCCGTGGGAAATTTGAGCGGCGGGGATGAGTTCCTTGAGATCGTCGATTTGCCGGGCACCTATTCCCTGAGGCCTATTTCCCAGGATGAAAAAATCGCCTTTCAGTTCTTGGAAGAGTCTTCCCGCGATGCGAATTTAAGGGGCCGTTTCTTCGTTCTCTGCGTGGTCGAGGCTTCTAACTTAGCTAAGGATCTCGCGTTGGTCGAGGCCTTAAAAGTGCGCGGCTATTCCGTAGGGGTGGTCATCAACATGATGGATGAGGCCCGCCATAACGGAATCAAAATTGACGTTGCTGGCCTTTCCGAAGAGTTGGGACTTCCCGTTTTCCCAGCGGCGGCGCGTTATGGAGACGGCATTCTTGAAATCCGATCCTTCATCGCTTCCTTGACGGAAAAATCGGATTTGAGCTTGAAGGTTGGCAATCCCTTTTCCTCAATTGACGAAGAAGAAAACAGTTCCCGCGTTCGCGTGGACGCGGCCTTGGCCAAGACAGTGTCTCTTCCCGGAGGGGAGATTCTTTCCACGGTCGAGCGTTCGATCAAGATCGACCGCAAGCTCTTTCACCCTGTTTGGGGACCCCTGATTTTAGCCGCGACTCTTTTTTTGGTCTTTGAATCTCTTTTTGCCCTTGGCCGCCCGCTATCGGACGCTTTGGCTTCTTTTTTTAGCGTCGGGACGGAATGGCTGCGGACAGGGATTCCCGGAAGCTTTCTTTCCAGCCTTGTATGCGACGGAATTTTAGCCGGGATTTCCGCAGTGGCGACTTTTATTCCGCAGATCGCAATTTTATTTACCCTCATCGGCTTTTTGGAGCAGAGCGGTTACTTGCCGCGCGCAGGGGCGATGCTCGACCGCGCTTTTAGGCCCTTTGGCTTGGATGGAAAGGTCTTCGTTCCATTTTTGTCCTCCTTTGCCTGCGCGATTCCCGGTGTCATGGCGGCGCGGACGATTGCTGATGAAAAAAAGCGCTTAGCCGCTATTTTCCTTTGCCCGCTGATGACCTGTTCAGCCCGCATTCCCATCTATACGCTGATCATCGCGGCCTTTGTCCCGGCTTCCCTCAAACTTTTTGGCCTGAGCGCCCAAGCCCTGGTAATGGCGGGCCTCTATGCCTTTGGAATCGTTGCGGCCCTTCTTTTTGCCTTGGTCTTGAAGCTGGGCCGGGCCGAGGACCATTTCACCGTTCCCTTGACCGTTTTGCCGCCGTATCGCTTTCCGCATTTGCGGGAAATGGCGATCTACGTCTGGGTGCGTTCCTCTCACTTTCTGCTCAAGGCGGGAAGGATTATTTTTACGATCAGCATTATTCTTTGGGCCTTGGCCTCCTTTCCCAAAAACCCTCAAAGCGCGCCTATCAAGGCGGAAATCGCGAGTATGCGCTCATCCCGGGTTTTGTCTAAGGCTTCCAAGGCGAAATTAGCCGATCTTCAGTTTCAAGAACAGTCCTTGAATTTAGAGTCCAGCCTTTTAAGTCATATCGGGAAATTCATTGAACCCGTCTTTAGGCCTATAGGCTATGATTGGCGCGTCAGCGTCGCGGTCATCGCTTCCTTAAGCGCCCGAGAGGTTTTTGTCGGAACCTTGGGCACTCTTTTTTCGGTCAGTGGAGAGACGGAACCCTCCCAGGGCCTTATCTACGGCTTGAGACATGCCCGCAACGCGGCGGGGGGGCCGGCGTATAGCTTGGCGACGGCGGTCAGTCTTCTGATTTTTTTCGCGATCGCGCTTCAGTGTTTGTCCACTTTTATCGTCGTTTGGCGGGAAACCGGCGGCTGGAAATGGCCGCTGATTCAGTTCTCAAGTTTTTTCGTCGCGGCCTATTCCTTATCCTGGATGGGCTTTCATCTTACTTCTTATCTGATGCGCTGATAATTAGCGAAAGGTAAACAGGGTGCCGGAGGTGTTGCCGGCTAGAACTGGAACTTGGTCCTGACCCTGGGCGGCGGCTTTTTCTCGCACGCGGATTTTAAGGTAATCAAATAGGGACCTAGGCGTTAAATTCCTGTGTTTTTGATCCGCTCGGTCGATTCCGCGCAAATAATAATAGGTGAAAAGCCCGTGCCCCTGGCTTTTTAATATCCCGGCCGTCTCATCGCCCTTGGCCGCGGCAAAGACCAACAGTTTCCCGGCCGGTGGCGTCAAGGATTCGACTTTAGAGACCAAGGGTTTGACGTTGTCAGCAATGACGGATCTTTCTCCGCTTCCTGAAAAACAGCTATCCAAAACAACGACCACCCTTTTGGCGTTCAAGGCATTCAAATCCTTGTAGAGTTCGGCGATGGAAAGGCCCGTTTGAGACAGGAAATTGGGATCCCCGTCAACGGGAACTAGGTAGGCCGCCCCAGATTTGACCTCCGGTGCCCCGTGGCCTGAAAAATAGACAAAAACCCTTCCATCGGGCTTGGCGTGCTTGGGAAGCCAGTCCTCGACATAGCCGAGAATATCGCTTTTGGTGGCTTGGTCGTTAATCAAGGTCTTGATTTGCCATTCAGGATACCCCAAGGCGATGAGATGAGCCTTGACGGCCTCGGCGTCCCGGTTGGCAAATTTGGCATGGGGTAGATCGTGGATGTAGCGGTTGATGCCGATGACCAGCGCGACATCGTGAGGACGTTCCGGCAGGCGGTAAAGCGGGGAATCGACGCTTGAGAAATAGATTTTTTTCGGCGGCGGGGGAATTGCCTGCGTTTCGTTTGATTCGGAATTGATTAAAGAGGAGATGTCCTCATGGCCGGCGATATTGGCGATATCGGCGGCCGTTTCATCTTGCGCGTTTTCAAGACTGGGGTCGGAGCCGTCTTTAAGGAGAATTTTGACCGCATCGTTATAACCGCTGCGGGAAGCGTACATCAAGGCCGTCCAGCCGTTATTGTCGCGCGCGTTGACATTGGCGCCCGCGTCCACGAGGGGCTTAATGACCCCGATATTATCGTTTTGGGCGGCGACCATGAGCGCCGTTTTTCCGGATTTATTCTTTGCGTTGACATCGGCTTTGTGCTCGATTAAGTCCCGCGCCATTTCCGGGTAACCGCCCTCAGCCGCAATCATGAGCGAGGTCCAGCCGGCGTTGTTTTCCGCGTTGACCCGTGCGCCGGCGCGCAAAAGAACCCGCACGACATTATCGTGCCCGTAATCAGCAGCCTGCATCAAGGCGGTCCATTTGCCGTCGTCATGGATGTCGACCTTGGCGCCGACCTTAATGAGATAGCGGGCGATTCTGGGGTGTCCGGTCATTGCGGTCCACATGAGCGGAGTTCGGCCGATATCGTCTCTCAAATTGACGTCGGCGCCGCGGGACAAGGCGCGCTTTAGAGCGCCTAAGCGCCCCAGCATGGCGGCTTCGATGAGATTGTCATTGGGCGTCGCGCGAACCGAAAGAGCGGGAAACAAGAGCAGGAAAGATAGAACGGACAGGGAAACAAGGCCTCGCGCCATTCCGATTGTTTTGTTCATTTTGAGTTCGCGACTATAGTTTAGGGCCTTTCCTCTTTTCTGTCAAGTGGAACTTTTTAAGGGCCTTGACCGTATAAATACCTGAGGTGCTCCCAGTTCTTCTAGTTTCAATTGCATGTAGGTTCTCATACCTCCTTATCCTACAGCAGAGAACCTTCAAAATCTCATAGCGTTGCACTAGCATATTGAACTTGTGCTTTGCGCGTTTGTCTAGATTCTGAAGCTATAATTATAAGGGTAAATACTTCTGAAATAAAAGGCAAAATTCCGCTACAATAGCTTGATGCCAAATCAGCCCGAAGCCTTTTCAAGAATCCTTATTGATCGGGCCTTGGAGTTAAGCGGTTGGGACTTGCTTGATTCCAAGCAGGTGCAATTCGAGTCCCACGCCTCCAATGGCCGCGCGGATTATCTTCTCAAGGATGATTTAGGCCGCGCTCTCTGCGTTCTTGAAGCCAAGCGCGAGAATATTGACCCTTATGACGCCAAGGAGCAGGCGCGCGGCTACGCCGAGAGCCTGAAAGCTCCCTTCATCATTCTTTCCAACGGACGCGAGCATTGGTTCTGGAATTACGAGCGCCGGAAAGAGAAGGACGTCTACCGCATCGAGGCCCTGCCCTCACGCAAGGATATGGAGCGTTTATGTCTTAAAAATCTCCAGCCGCCCAAGCCGCTTCAAAGCGAAAAAATCGGTCCCGATTATTTAAGCCTGTTTAAGCCCGATATTGTCTTGCGCCGCTATCAAATCAACGCCTTGGACGAGATCGCGCGGCTTTATGACGCGGCGGGCCGAAAAAAATTCCTTCTTGAAATGGCGACGGGAACCGGCAAGACCCTTCTTTGTGCTGCAATGATTCGCCGTTTCCTTAAGACTCGCAACGCCGAGCGGGTTTTATTCATCGTGGACCGCATCGAGTTGGCCAAGCAGACCCTGGAGGATTTTGGCGTGACGCTTCCGGAATATAAGCCCGTCATTTACAGGCGTGCGCGGCACACAGGCGAGCTTTTGGGTTCAAACGTCGTCATCGCCACGATTCAATCCTTGATGATGGGGCGCCGCTATCGAGAGGATTTCACTCCTTTCTATTTTGATCTCGTTATCAACGATGAGGCTCATCGCTCTATTTACGGCAATGCGCGCGAGGTCGCGCAGTTTTTTCAGGCCACGCGCGTGGGGCTGACCGCGACGCCCAAGGCCTATCTAAAAAACGTCAATACTGATCAATTGTCCCAAGAAAATCCAAAGGCCTTGGAAACGCGCGAATTGAAAGACACTTATCGCTATTTCGGCTGCGAGCCTGGAAATCCCACTTTTCGCTATGACATCGTCAATGCCGTCAAAGACCTTGAGGGTCCGTTTCTGTGTCTGCCGAAAATTTATGATTTACGCTCCGAGATCACGACCCAGGCCTTGGCCGACAAGGGCTGGGCTGTCGTCATCAATGAGCAAGAGGAAAATTTCAAAATCCAGGATTTAGAGAAAAAGATTTTCACTCCCGCCAGGAATCGCCTTATGTGCGAGACTTTCCTAAAGGAAGCCCAGCGCGACCCGGCGGGGGAAATCGGCAAATCCATTGTTTTCGCGGTCAATCAAAATCATGCGACGGCGTTGACGAAAATTTTAAACGAAATAAAACCCGGCATTGCCTTAACTATCACCTCGCGGATAAAGGAGGCTTCTGTTCTCGCCAAGGATTTCCGCGACGGCAGTCGCCCGGAGCGCGTCGCCGTTTCGGTGGACATGCTCTCAACGGGATATAATTGCCGCGACCTGCTCAATATCGGCCTCATGCGCCCGATTTTTTCGCCGACCGAGTACATTCAAATCAAGGGCCGTGGCACGCGCCTGTTTACGTTTAAAGTCGGTGGCAAAAACTACGAGAAGCAGAATTTTTTTATGCTCGATTTTTGCGCCGTCGCGGAATATTTCGAGGAAAAATACGACTACTCGGCGCCGCTCAAAATTTCCCAAGTTCGTAAAACGGGATCGCTCATGGCCGCATCCTCTTATGGCAAGCCCGGCGAAGCCAATGACGATTCGGCAAATCCCTCGCCTTATTCAATGCCGCGCGATATCCCGGTCTGGAAAGGCCAGGACGCGTTAAGCAGCCGGGAAATAAAAATCATCGGTCCCGATGGGGAAAAAGTGGACGTCATGACCTTTCGCGGCGGCTATGAGCGCGACATCAAGGAATTTGTCGACAAAATGCCGGAGCTTAAGAAGGCTGTTGAGGCGGAAGACGATGAGGCGGTTGAAACCATCGTCAATGCGGGATTCTACAACCGCCCTAAAATGTTTTATTCTCCGGATAAACTCATCCTCAGCTACGGCGTTCCGGCCTCGACACCGGATTTTGTGTATCACGCCGTGGGCCGTCGGGAACTTCCCTCGCGCGAGGATATCGTTTTTGATACGGTCTCATCTATCGCCGCGCGATACAATCTTAGGTATAGCGATCAGAAATGGCTGGAGGCGACCGCGCATTTATTGGCCGATGATCCCGCGGCGCTTAAAAGCTTTCAATCCGGCGACATGACGATTTTTGAAAACACGCAGTTCAATCAACTGGGCGGCCTATCCGCCTTGTCAAAATTCGAGAACCGTGATGAGGCGTTTGAGGCTCTGCGCCAATCATCCCTCATTCGCCAATCCTTGCTCGCGAGCCAAATCCAATGAAAACAAAAACAGCTGAAAAAGAGACGCTTCTCGCTCCGTCCAACGGCGAAAATAAATCCACCGCCTCGTCTAATTTCTTTTCCTCGGGGCTGCGGCAGAAAATAGACGGACTGATGAACATCCTTTTCGCGGGCGGGGTCAATAATCCGATGGCCGCCATCGAACAAATCTCCTATCTTCTTTTTCTGCGTTTACTGACGGACAAAGACGATATTCTCTCGACTCTTGATTCCAAGCGCAAAAAAATATTTTCCGGGTCCTGGAAGCGTTTTTCCTGGGGCAATTTCGTGACGCTCTCGGGAGACGAGCTTTTTAGCGTCGTTCGCGACGCGATTGAAAGTTTCCACGAGCTTCCCGATTTGTCCCAGACCGGGAAGCTGCTGTTTAGCCGCGCGACGCTTAAAATTTATGATCGCCCGACCTTGCGCGCCGTCGTTCAAGGCGTTCACGAGATGGACTTATCCGCGCACGATGGCCAGGACGTTAAGGGCGATATGTATGAGTATCTTTTAAGCCGTCTTTCGGTCTCGGGAACAAACGGCCAATTTCGCACCCCGCGTCATATCATTGATCTCATTGTCTCCCTGGTCGCTCCCAAGCCCGATCGGACGATCTGCGACCCCGCTTGCGGAACGGCGGGGTTTCTTGTTTCCGCTTTTCGCCACATCTTAAGTCAAAATACCAAGCCCGCGGATTTAAATCGCAAAATCTTGGACGGCTCGCTTCTTAAGCCCGCGCAGTGGAAATTCCTTGAGGAAAGGGCTTTTACCGGTTTTGACAACGACGCTGACATGGTCAAAATAGCCATTATGAATTTATATCTTCACCAACTGGAGAAGACAAATATCGATTTTTTTAATCCGCTGACCCAGGCTCTTGGCGGGAATTACCCGGGAAAAACCTTTGATTTTATTTTGGCCAATCCGCCGTTCGCGGGCAAGGTGCAGGAGGGAAGCATTCTCTCGGACTTAAATCACAAGCTCAATACGCGCTCAACCGAGCTTTTATTTCTCAAATGGTTCATCGATCATCTGTCGGAAAACGGCCGCGCGGGAGTCATCGTTCCCAACGGCGTTTTGTTTGGATCCACGAAGGCGGCCTCGGGCTTGCGCGAGAGGCTCTTGACTGAGTGTGATTTAGAAGCCGTCATTAATTTTCCAAGCGGAGTCTTTAAGCCCTATTCCGGCGTCGGCACCGCCGCGCTGATTTTTCAAAAGGGCAAGCCGACTAAAAGCGTTTGGTTTTATGATTTGACCGCGGACGGTTTCAGCTTGGATGATAAGCGAACGCCCATTGAGGCCAACGACATTCCAGACATTCTCGCTCAATATCCCAAAAAGGAAGAAGGTCCCAACAGCTACCATGCGCCGATAGATAAAATCAAGGCCAACGATTGGAGTCTTGCCGCCGGAAGATACAAACCCGTCGT
>JAJZCM010000022.1 GCA_021846045.1 bacterium
CGCCTCTCAAAGTCGCTCCGTGAAGGGACTGTTGTCTTATCTGACGCGCTCATTTTTTCCTCAGCTGAATCATTTGTTTGGCGATCTCCACCATTCGGTCCTGTCCAACCGCCGGCAGAAGTAATTTGTAGAGGTCGGCCTTGAGTTGCCTCAGCTCTCCGGCATTGTCAGCAAAGTGCGGAAGCTTCTCGAAAGCGACATCAACCCCTTTGGCGACGGCCTCGGCTTTGTCCGCTCCAGCCTGGTCCAGGAGCCAGAAGAGCGCGAAGGCTTTGGGAGAAAGACCTGTCTTATCAGCCTCTCGCTTGGCGTCTTCGTATTGTTTGACTAATTCTTCCAAATCCCGTAGCGCGTCCTCGGTCGTGAGCCGGCGATCCTCGTAGTTTTTGAGGATTGTTTCCGCGCGTTCGCTGATTGGGATCAGAAACGGCTGGCGCATCCCCTGGGACTGGGCCAAATTGACAAGAGCCCTGACTAGGTTGATGATTTTGGCCGCAGGCGGACCTTGTTTCTTTTTAAGAGCATCGAGAGCCCCTTCGTTGATCTCGATGGTCGGCGTCAGCTCGCAAAAACCCAAAGCTTCGGCGCGATCCCTAACGATGCCTTCGGTTTTTTTCATGAGGTCCGCGTAAAGCCCTCGATGGGCGCTCGTCGCAGCCCGGACAACCTGGTAGAGCCGGCAAAGCCGAGCGTAATCGTCCATATAGGAGCGCAAGGCGGCATCAGGAGAAATAATCTCATAAAGAGTCTCCAGCTGTTTGAAGAAGCCAAAGAACTTGTCGCGCTTGACCTTGTCCGCGAAAGCGTCAATAGCACGCTCGACGGCCTTGTCATCCATGCGACCACGGCAGAAGGCAAGATAATAGGGGGCCTCATCTCCCATCATTTTCTCGAAGCTCTTTTTTAGCAGGTCTAGATTTTTGATGACGCTCTGCACTTCATCTAAGTCAAAAGAAAGAGCCTTTTCCAGTCGATCAAAGATGCCGACGAAATCAATCACCAAGCCCGATGGCTTTTTGATGCCCCCATCTTCATAAGGCCTGTTGACGCGGGCGATAGCCTGGAGAAGAGTGTGGTCCCTCATGGGTTTGTCTAAATACATGCAATAAAGAATTGGAGCGTCAAAGCCGGTCAAAAGCTTTTCGGTCACGATCAGGATTTTTGGCTTTTCCCCCGGCTTAATAAAAGCCTTCCGGAGGCGCTTCTCCTCATCGCCCTTCATCTTGTATTTGGCCAAAGGCGCGGGATCATTGTGCGCGGAGGTATAGACCACCTTGGAGTAATCCTCCGGCAGGAGTTTATCGAGTTCCTTTTTATAGAGCGCGCAGGCTTCGCGATCCACGCCCACCAAAAATGCCTTGTATCCCAGAGGCTCCACATTTTTTTGGTAGTGGTCGGCTACAAACTCGGCCACCTTGCGAACCCGTTTATTGGCTTTAAGAAAGGTCTTTAAGGTGACGGCCTTATCAAGGATGTGATTAAGCTCCTCGATATCGCTAATGCCTTCTGTTTCAGCCAAGGCGAAAAATTCCTCTTCCAGCATCTCCCTGGGCGCCCATATCTCATTGGGAGCAAAAGCGTAGTTGAGTTGAAGGGTCGTCCCATCCGCGATGGATTCCTTGATCGAATACTTGTCGAGGTAGCCCTGGGGATCATCTTTGCCGAACACCTTAAAAGTTCCTTTGCCGTAGGCGATTCGATCAATGGGAGTGCCGGTAAATCCGATCAAAGTGGCCTTGGGGAGAGCGGCTTGAAGGTAATTGCCCAAATCTCCGCCAGTGGAGCGGTGGGCTTCATCGATCAGAACGAAAATGTTGTCTCTGGCAGAGAGGTCATTGTCGGCCTTGTCGAACTTATGAATCATGGAAACAATAAGCCCTCGATAATCGGCGCTCAGGAGTTCTTTAAGATGTTTCTTGTTCTGCACAACCATCGCCTTATCTTCGCCAAGCACATTAGTAATCCAGCCGGAGAGTTGGCCTTCCAGCTCATTTCGGTCCACCAGCATGAGGACTGTCGGTTTTTCAAATGCCCGGTTCTCTAGCAGCAAGCGCGCGGCGGTGATCATGGTGAATGTCTTGCCCGATCCCTGAGTATGCCAGACAAGCCCCGTTTTCTTAACAGGATCCAAGGCGCGTTCAACCACTTTTTCCACGGCCCGCGTCTGATGCTGGCGCAAAACGGCCTTTCTTAGCTCATCGTCTTTTTGGAAGAAGATAATCCAGTCTTTGAGAAGTTTCAAGAAGCGTTCCCTTGAGAAGAAGCGCTTAACCTTGGCCTCAAAATTGCCGGGGGCTTCTTCTTTCCAGTTGAAGATATTCTTGCGGTCCAAGTTCCAGGTGACGCCGTAATAAAAATCGTGAAGATGCGTGGCTTCAAAGACCTGCGGAGCCGCCATCAGTTCCGGAGTTTCTTCATGATAACGCCGCAGCTGAACCACGGCTCGATCAATCCCGTCCTCGTCTTTTGCGCTTTTTGTTTCGGCGATGGCGACCGGGATACCGTTGATTAGAAAGACGATGTCCGCGCGATTGCCCTTTTGACCATTGGTATATTTCCATTCATCACTGACATGGAATACGTTGTTGGCGGGATGGTCAAAGTCTATAACGAGGACATTGCGCTTGCGCTTTTCATTTTCCAAATGGACCGCGCGCTCGCCGCGAAGCCATTTGAGTATTTCGGCGTTTCCCTCGATGGAGCAGCGGATGCTCTCGATGCGACCAATGATGTCGTCCGCGTTTTTTTCATCCACGACGCCTGGATTAAGAGCGATAAGTTTTTCCCGCAAAACAGGATACAGCAGCCAGCCGCTAGCTCCTCGACGGAAATTAAGCGCTTCGTCGGGGGGAAGATAGGACCAGCCTATCTCCTCGGCGTAACCGATTATGGGATTTTGCACTGCAAGGCGTTCTGAACCGAGGCTATTCATAATAAATGCTTGACGATAAATTTAATGCAGCGTCGTCGGTGTTGAACTCCCGCTGGAACTCGGCGGCTTCGGCGTGGAGACGATTTCCAGGTTTTCTATGCCGTGTTCCTCAACTTCCCGGTCGTACTTTTCGAGGAATGGACGCTGATGCTTGAAATGTTCCATCCCATCCATTTTTTGGACGGCTTTTTCGCCGAACTGCCGGATCATGTCCCGCAAGGACATGCGATCGACAAGTTCGTCCCAAAACGTCTCGTCTTCAAACTCCAGCCGATACTCCTCGACTTCGGAATTTATTTCGAATTCCTCAGTGAGAAAATATTTCTTAAATTCCTCATCGTACTCGATATGGCGTTCCAGCCCGGCGGTTTTGGCGAATGAGTAGATGTATTGTTCGAGTTCTTGGTATTTCTTGATGGCCTCATTGTGAGGGCGGCAGGCGTTAATCATCCATTCGCCGAGATACAGCATCTCCACCAAGGTTTTGTATTGTTCTTTTGTCAGTTTAATTTCCATTGTCGGTCTCCTCTATGCGGGAATGATTCATTTCTTTTTGCGTTTGGCATCCTTCTTGAGTTTATGTTCCAGATGCTTGGCCGTCTGATCGAAATCGTCGTCCGGCAAGACGGCTTCTTTGGCCGAACGCTTGCGCTCGAATTGAGCATACTGCTTAAAGGCGAGCTTCTTAGCCACTTTGGTAGAGACCTTGCCCGAATGCTCCAGAATCTGCCGCTCGTTGAACTTGAGGAATGCGTCGAGCTTTTCCCGCCAGTCTTTCATGTATAAAGGCCGGCGGCGTTCGGCTTGGGTCTCGGCGTAATCGAGATACATGGTCACGATGCGATTGAGTTCGCGAATCTCATTCTCGTTCAAATAATTCTTCGCAATGGCGACGTCTTGCCTGCGGACTTTCGCGCCCTTCCAACTGGTGAGCCCCATGTTCGGCTTGCGGGCGTCCGCGCACTGGGCGATGATTTCGGCGGCGGTCCGGCCCGTGATGGCCCAGTGAAGTTTGTTCTGGACGATTTGAAAAAACTCTTGGGTCGTTTCAGCGGCTGGATCGTAATCAATGGAGAGAATGTAGATGTCGCGAATCTTTTGGTAGAAGCGCTTTTCTGAAGCGCGAATTTCGCGTATGCGCTCAAGAAGTTCGTCAAAATAGTCGGCTCCCAGAGTCCGGCCCTCCTTGAGGCGCTCGTCATCCATGGTGAAGCCCTTGACGAGATATTCCCGAAGACGCTCCGTGGCCCACTTGCGAAACTGCGTGCCCCGATGGGATCGCACGCGGTAGCCCACGGACAGGATGACGTCCAGATTGTAAAAAGAGGTACCGTATTTCTTGCCGTCTGCGGCAGTAGTCAAGTATTCCTTGACAACTGATTTTGAGTCCAATTCACCCTCATTAAAAACGTTTATGATGTGCAGACTGATGTTTTGTTTCGTCGTTTGAAATAGCTCAGCCATCAGGGTCTGGGTCAACCAGACGGTATTGCCGTCCAGGCGGACCTGAATCCGGCTCTGCCCATCCTCGGACTGGTAAATCAATATCTCGGACTTGCCGCCCGGCTGATCCTGTGGCTTGGTTATCATTGCAGTCTGCCCCTTTCCGGTCGAAATGTACGCAGTTGCTGTATAGTGTCAAGTCGCATCAGCCTCATACCGAGGGCGCATCCGGCGCTCCACCATCCTGCTCTGAACCTTCAAGCTCAAGGATATTCGATCTCTCATTTCCGGGTAGTTCCTCGACCTCTTTGAGCTTTCTTTCAATGGTTCTTGTCTTGCGAGAAGCCTCTTCAATCGTTTTACCAACGGTCTGAATTTGTTTATGCGTTTTATCGAGTATATCGCCGAATTTGCGAAATTCACCTTTTACAGATCCGAGGGTATTCCATACCTCGGCAGCCCTCTCGGCAATGGCAAGTGTTCTGAATCCTATCCGAAGGCTATTCAATAAAGCCCCGAATGTCGTTGGGCCACTAATCACAACGCGATATTTGCTTTGCAACTCATCGGTGAGACCCGGACGTCGCAGAATCTCTGCATACAAACTCTCAACTGGTAAATAGAGGATGGCGAAGTCCGTAGTGCGTGGCGGGTGAATATACTTATCGTGGATATCACGTGCCTGCTGTTTGATCCTTGCCTCCAAGCTCTTGGCTGCTGCCTCAACGAGTGCCTGGTCCGACTTTTCTTGGGCATCGATAAGACGATCGTAATCGTCCTTGGGAAATTTGGCGTCAACTGGTATCCAAACGGCTTCCGCACCTTGGCCCGGAAGCTTTATGGCGTACTCGACACTTTCACCGCTGTCCAAACGTGGCTTAAAATTCTTCTCATACTGGGCTGGCGTAAGCACCTCTTCCAGGACCTTCTCAATAAACATTTCTCCCCAAACTCCGCGCGCCTTAACGTTTGTCAGAACCCTCTGTAGATTTCCAACATCCGATGCGAGTATCTTCATCTCGCCTAACCCCTTGTAAACCTGCTCCAGTCGCTGGCTGACCTGAGTGAAAGCGTCTCCAAGGCGTTTCTCTAGTGTGGAATGGAGTTTCTCATCGACGGTTTGGCGCATCTCCTCTAGTTTGGCTGTGTTTTCCTTCTGGATGCTCTGAAGCTTCTCCTCTACAACACCCCGGATTCTCTCCAGCTTCTGATCGGTCATCGTTGTCAGAGCCTTTATCTGATCTGAAAATGTTTCCAGTGCGGTCCTTTGAGTATCTTGTGAAAGTTTCATCGAATCAGTTACGGAACCTTTGAATTCGCCGAAACGCTGGCCCAATTCTTCGCGAGTCGTGCGCGATACGGAAGAAAGTTTGTCATCCAGGGTATTCCTCATTTCTTCGAGCTTGGCACTGCTATCCTTCTGAACACCTTGCAGTCTTTCTTCGACAGACTTTCGGATGGCTTCTAGCTTTTGATCATTTCGCGTCGTTAGCGTGTCGAGCTGATTTGCGAAGGTTTCGAACTGGCCCTTTTGAGCATCCTGCGACAGACGCATCGATTCCACCATCGACTTTTGGAATTCAGCCAAGCGGCTACCTAGTTCATCCCGAGTCCCACGGACTGAAGCAGAGAGTTCCTCCCGATTGCTTTTAAATTCTCCACGCACGAGCTCGCCGATGCGACTTTGTGCTTCATCCAACTTGACAAGACCCGCTTTCAAGTCATTTAGCTCAGATGAATTATCTTTGCGTAACGTAAAATATTTCACCATTGCCAGAATTGCCACAAACATGGCGATAGAAACCCACAGTAGACCAAGGATCATCATCATTGCCTCCCTTCTGTAATCTCCGAGTCCAAAGGGTTGGCCGAACTCCGCAAGACGCTCCTAATTTTCGCCACTATAGGAGGCATTATTCTAGCCAACCACTGCCGGTGGCGCTTTAATAGCCTTGCTCCGGTCTTCGCCGATTGTCTTTCGCCGCGCCGAAAATGAGCCACGAAATTTAATGACCGCATCAATGTCTTGTCGTATCTCCTTCGGGTCAGGACGATCCGCGTCCAGTGCCTTTGATTTATCGTGCCCCGTCATCCACTCCGAGCACTTTTTCATTGCGAAATGAATCGTTTTGTAATCCGATGTGCTGACCTCGACGTCTCTGAGACTCTGCGTTTTAATCTCCGAGCTATGTCTCCTGATAACTTTGTTGAAAAGTTCTTCTTCGACTAATGCCTCCCAAGTTTCCCTTAGCATTCCGTACAACTCGGCGGCAGCGGGGTTGTATTGTGCCATGTCTTTGTCGTGTAGGGCTTCAAATTGTGGTAGTTTCTTTCTGAGCAACAATTCTGTTCGCTCAGTGACTTTCATGGCGTGCCATGGGTTTCCCTGAGCCGAATAACCCGGGGTCTTTCCTTTGCGACGGATTGTTTGAGTGGCTAACTCCGTGCCCAACTCCGCGGCGCAGTCCTCTAGCTCAATGAGGAAGCCTATGTCGTGAGTAAATATGATGACCTGTCGATTTTGCGCTATCTCGGCCAACCTGCGCGCAATCTTGCCTTGGAATTTGTGATCCAACGAACTCACAGGATCATCAAGAACGATTGGGCAGGCCATCCCAGCCACCGCCAGTTCTGCCAAGAATCCTGCAATGGCCACCACACGCTGCTCCCCCTCGCTAAGAATAGCTGTGAGAGGAATCTTTTTTGGGAGCTTTCCATTTCTGAGCGTAAGTTTGTGTACGACCTCTCCATCTGACCTCGTTGGCTTGGTGTCGAGAGGGAGATGTCCAGCCCCCAACTTTGTCAACTCATTTTGTAAGGCCTTCTGTAATTCTGGGGTGATTGACTCCGAGATAATTTTCTTGCCTTGGGCCGAAATTGCAATTATGTTTGTAGCCGCAATGGCCTCATTGTAGCTCTTGATCTTTTGTAGCAGAGCGACGTGCTGGGAGATGTCCTCCTTGTGGCTTCCAAGCGCTCTGCGAGCTTCGAGTTCTTGTACTTCTGTCTTGAACGCCTGAAGCTCCGCTGTGGTAAAACCTTTTTCCAATTCGGTTAGTTCCCTGTTGATGGCCGTGGCGGCTTTCGCTAGTTGGCCCGCAGGACTCGATATTGTGGTCGGTAAAGTGGATAACGCTCGCAGGGTTCCTCCTTGGAGCATTTGGTCTGCCCGTCCTTTCATTGTTGCTAGATACGCGTTAATGTTCTGAGCTAGCTCAGCATTGCGCTCTTGGATTTCTTGGGCTAAGTCCGCAGTGGGAGCAAACTTCTCAAAATCAAGAGACCGAATAATCTCAAGAATGCCCTTTAGTGTCGTGTCCGCTTGAGTGGATTTTTTCTTTATTTCCTTCTCCATGAATTCATGGAAGCGGGTAAACCGTGTTTCTGTTTCCGAGGAGAGCGGTTGCATGCAGAGCACGCAGAGACTATCCTTTCCGATAACTGGAAAGGATCGTGCAGGGTAAGCTTCCTGGACTGAGTAATCTTTTGCCGCCAAATAGAAGGCTTGCCAAATCGGACTACCTACGCCAGGAAGCGGCTCATTTCCAGAGGATTGTTGCGCGGCAACCTCCAGTGCTTTGGACATGGTAACCGCATTCTCTATGGCAGTTCGTAGCGTTTGTACGCTAGCATCCGAAAGAACCGTTTCGATCTTGGTAATCTCGGCCTGCAGGGTCCCTGTGAGACTAACGATGGTTCGAAGCCGTCGAATCTTTCCATTGCGATCGGGCGATTCGGCCTCGGAGACCTTAGCTTTGAGAGAAGAAAGACGTTGGGTCTGCTCCTCTGTCCAAGCTACTGCAGCATCGATGTCCGCAGGCGGCGTGATCGCGGAAATCGATGGCAAGAACTTGCCGCTCGATGTTTGAGCAGGAATCTCTTTATAGTCTAGCTTGGCTACCAAGGGTCTTTCGGCTTCGAGGGTTGCACGCAGTTCTTTAAATAGGGTAATCAAGCGGTCAAAAACGTGGGTGCCGTAAGGTAGGAAAGTAATATCGTTCTCTTCATCGACAATTACGCGAGCACCTTTCGAATCAAAGACGACGATATTCGCCAGTAAGTCATTTTTAGGACCGCCATCAGTCCAAGAGATATCCTGGTCGCCTTTGCTGTCCACGCTAATTTTGAATACAGCCGATGCGGCCCCGGTGGCTTGATCTTCAAATATGTTGGGGTGGATTAGTTCCATGGAATCTCTTGCGCTGCACGCTCGTTTGAGAACTCGACCATATCCTGACTTGCCTGCGCCGTTCTCGCCATAGATTATGCTCAGGCCCTTGTGTCCAAATAGGATATATGAATCGGTCGGTATGGCATTTACGTTCTTCACGGCATTAAGTGCCTTGAGAACAATTCCGACTTTATCTTGTGGAGCACCGGAAATCTGTCCCTTTGCAAGGGGGATGGGTTTGGAGGCCAGATGTTGAGGGTTTCCTAGCCCGTGGCGTTCTTTCAACATGGCCAGAATATCCGCTTTGTCTTGGAGTTCTAGCTCGTCCTGAGCTAGAATCCGCCTGACGGCGTCTCCTTGCCAGTCGGGAAGTTTCTTCTGTGCCCACTCAATTATTTGGTCAATTGTAGCCATAAAATATCTCCATCTATCCTATGTTGATTCTTACTCTGCCTGTCATAAGCAAGTGAAGCATAGATGCAAATGCCTGCTCTAAAATGAATTTCTTTTTAGCATGTTCCTCAGCTACTGTTTGGATTTTAGAGAGAACTGCCGCGATGGCGCGCTGTTCCTCAAGTGGTGGTCTCGGCAAAACAAGTTCCGAAAGTATGGAAGCGTTCATTCCACCCTTGAGATTATTGCCTTTGGTCGCGTCGACCTGACGCCAATAGGCATCGGACAGTAGAAAATATGAGAGGTAGGCACTATCGAGCCCAATTTTTGTCCGAAGGCGAATCAAATACGAGGCGAATATGGATTCGGGGCAGGATTTGATTAGAAAACTCTTGCCTGTCGTTGCTCCAATGCGAGCTATCACAATGTCGCCGGAAGCCAATCTCATTTCATCCAAAATATCCTTTGGACACTGGCAATAAGGCACCGAAGCCCAATCGACGCCGAATTCGTTAATATCGGTAATCCTAAGGAATCGTGGACCAACAGGCTGGCGGTTTGCGCTCTGGGTATATCCGTAACGCGGCTTTTCGCACCATTCTCCGATCCTGGCGGTTCCCCAACTTGCAGGCATCTCACCGATTTCAGTTGATTTTAATGGCTCCCTACGGAGTCCTTCCCGAAAAAGTTTGGCCATCGTCGCGGCCTTGAGTTCCTTGAGCTTGGCCACGATCTTGCCCTGCGTTTCGGCTGCCGCTTGGATTTTTGAGAGAACCGCCGCGATGACGCGCTGTTCGTTTATTGGCGGTGCAGCTATTCTTAGATTCTGAAGTATTTGCTGGCTAATGTTTGGTTGCGCTCCACCGTATCGTTCCTTAAGTATGTGAGGCCGAATATGGACAAGGAAATAACGCAAGAAGGATGAATGGATAATATTTTTCTCTGGAAAAATCGCGCATACCGCTTGATTTGTGGCCGCCGGTATCCCTAAAATCGCCGTTCTCCCCACGGTCGCACCATAAAGAGCTATTAGGAGTGTCCCTTCTGGGAAAAGCTTGGTCGACGAGTTATCTAGAGCATCCTTGGAAATTGTCTCTTCGGTCTTTGTGATAATATCATCCTTTAGCTCACCAGATTTGACCCAGGCAATGTTGCCTTGAAAAAAACTTGAATTTGATCGACTTGGCGTCCCGCCACTAGCTGTTTTCGCAAAATCTCCCAGCTTGAAAATTTTCCAATCAATGGGCAACCGTCCAATCTCCGTTTCCTTGAAGCTACTCATTTCTTTGCCGTCCTGATCAATTTCTCCCCGGCGACAGTCGTCTTGTATCGCTGCAACCGGCTTTGCGGCTTGTTGGGGATTGTCCGCTCCAGCCAACCCTGCTTAAGCAGCGGCCGCAAATATGCGTTCAGGAAATGAACCCGGTGCCTCAAGCCGGAGGCGCGTTGCAATTCGCCCGCGCTGGCCGTCCGCCTTGCGGCATTTAGGATGGCCGCGACTTGTGCGGTGACTTGTGCGGTGACTTGTGCGGTGACTTGTGTGGTCGAGCCGACCCGCACCCGGAACGTGACCACGGCGAAAGGGCCGATTTCCTGGAAGACCGGCGGGGCGATGCCCGCCTCGCTGCACATCTCTAGGACGCGATTCGTGCCGCGGCCCCATGTCTCGATGAGCCCCGCTCGATGGAATATGTCGGCGATGTTGGGATTGCTCAGCACCGACAGATGTTGGCGCGTGAGCATGTTCGGAGTTATCCCCGCAGGGAACTTTCCCGCGCTCCAAACCTCCACTCGGTCGTCGAAGATGGCCAAAGACACCGCCCCTCCGGCGATGGAATAATCTCGGTGGATGAGGGCGTTGACGAGGATTTCTCGCATGGCATCTGGAGGGATCAGCGGTGTGTCCACGCGTTGGAGCTTGCCGGGAATGATCTTGCCGGGAAGGGGAAAGTGCCTCTGGCAAAAGAGCTCGGCCTCTTCGAGTAGCTTGAACGCGGAGCCGCGAATCTGCCGCTGGTCGAGGAATTCCGTCTTGTCGGTTCCCCGAAAGCGCGCCATCCTCATCTCGCATTGCGGGTAATCCGGCAGGAAGTTCTTTCCAAATAGGACCACGGCGGCCTGAAGTATCTTGCCGTCCCGGCGCAGACGCAGGCGGTCCAAAACGTCCGCGAGGCGGCTTTCCACGGGACCCACGAGCCGTCCCATTGATCGGGCCGCGCCTACGACACGGAAGACCTCTTCGCGGTCGATGTCCCCAAGCTTGACCCCCTCGGCCGGTTCGTTCTCCCAGCGGCGCTTGCCGTGGGCCCGATCCAGGAGAGCCCTTTCATATCGCGTTTGCGGCATCCTGCGCGTGACGCTTCCCACTCTTTCATAGGGGCGGCCTTCGTAGATGAATGGTCCAGAACCCTTTCCGGCATCGCCTTCGACAATGATAACTTCTTGCCCACTCTTCACCTTAACCCGCTGTATGGAGAGGTGGACGGCAGGCTCGAAACGCTCGGCGGCATGCGCGATGTCTCGCAGAGTATGGTCCGATACCATCTGGCCTTCGGCCGCGCCGTCCGGGCGAACGCCGAAGAGAACCCTGCCGCCGGAGCCGTTGAGAAAGGCGCAGAGGCTTTGCATGGCTTCCTTGATCTCTCCGGTCGAGCGCTTGAATTCCAGGGACTGCCCTTCGCCCCTCCGCAAAAGGGCCGCCAGTTCCCGCGCTTTCATTTGCCGCCCCACTTATAGCCCAGACCCGCGAATACCTCCTTTAACTCTCCATTTTGATGCGCCGCTTCCTTATCAAGTGTGGCCAAGTCGTTCAAAATATCCTGGATATCCCGATGTTCGGTTGCGGCGGACGTTTCAATGTATCTGGATGGGGACAGGTTGAAATCGTTTTTGCCGCCGATTTCTTCCGCTTTCACGGTCTTGGCGAGACGTTCCGCGTCTTTGCCGGAATGAAAAGCCGCCGCGATCTTCTCAATGGCGGCATCAGTGACGAAGTTCTTCGGCCGTCCCTTCTCGAATTCGCCGGAGGCGTTGATCATGAGTATCTTGCCCTTACGTTCCTTGGGTTTAGCGTTATTGAGGACGAGGATGATGCCGGCGGCTGTGGTGTTGTAGAAAAGATTGTCAGGCAGAAGAATCACGGCCTCGATCAAGTCCCGTTCAGTAAACCATTTGCGGATGGACTTTTCCTTGTTATCGCCCTGACTGCCGCTGCCGCGACTGGCGGCTCCAGTGTCGAGCACGATAGCGGCGCGGCCCTTTTCCTTTAAAGAGGTATGAATGTGTTGAATCCAGGCCCAGTCGGCGCTTTGGCGCGGGGCGAAACCGCCGCGGCCGGAGAATCGGTCCAAGGGGTCTTTCTCGTAAATTTCCTCCGGCTCGAAATTATTTTGATTCCACATCGGATTAGTCACCACGATGTCGAAACGCTTGAGCCGGTTATTGTCTCGGAATTTCGGGTTGGTCATCGTGTTGCCGCGCACAATCTCGCCTTCCATGTCATGAATAACCATGTTCATACGGGCAATGGCGAAGCTGGCGCCGGTCAGCTCTTGGCCATAGAGCTTTAAGGGCTTTGCAACACGGCCCTCCCGTCCGGTAAGGTCTAGTTCGCACTTAATAAGGAGGCCGCCCGAGCCGCAGCAGGGGTCGTAGACTTCCTCGCCTTGTTTGGGACGCAGGAGCTTTGCGATGAGGCGTCCGACCTCAAGCGGAGTGAAGAACTCCCCGGCGCTTTGGCCCTGGCCCTCGGCGAATTTGCGCAGAAGGTACTCGTAGGCCCGGCCTAGAAAGTCGGGCTCAACATCGGTTAAGCCCAAACGATTTTTGCTTAAAATCTCGATGAGCCGGGAAAGGGCGGCGTCGCTGATTTCCCTCTCGCCGTTGCGGGTCTCGTTGTAGTCTACGATGTCGATGACGCCTTGAAGGGAAGGATTCGCTTTGGCCACGGAACGAATCGCGGTCGTAACGAGTTCGCCTACAGTTTTGGGCGTGCGCCCTTCGGCCCAAGCGTACTGTTTCCTGCCGCTAATGACCGCCCAGCGAGCTTCCTCCGGAATGTAGAACCGAACCAGGCTGTGGTCCGCCTCAACCATTTTCAGTGTCGTTACCTCGTTGCCGAAAGTTTTGATGAGCTTGGTAATCTCATCCTCAAAGACGTCTGACAGGCGCTTAATGAAAACAAGAGGGAGAATATAGTCCTTAAACTTGGGAGCGTCCTTTTCGCCGCGTATGGAGCAGGCGGCTTGCCAGAGAATGCCTTCCATGGTTTTTACATCCAGCGTCACCGGCGGACGATGAACGGGAAGGATTTCATCGGAGGATGACTCCTCATTTGTTTCGGCATCCGGAAAATAATCCGCCATGATATCGGCGCATTCGTTGCGGCGGCTCAAGACGAAATGGCGTATCATATTGAGAACCGCCGGACTTGGCGATGTCTTTCCGTTTTCCCAGCGGTTGATTGTCGGGTAGGATATGCGAAGCTCTTTGGCTAATTCAGTTTGGGTGATCTCTAAGCGTTTACGTAGAGCTTTAAGTAATTTCGGAATATTCGGTTTCATAACAAATGATATAATAACTGATATACTTATGATTGTCAAACTGCTACAGAGGGATTTCCTTGCCTGATTTAACCCAAACAGGTTTTAACTCCGGTCGGAAAAGTTTTGCTCTTGACGATCCTAGAACGCGAACCGTTCCTTTTTCAACGACCAGCATCGAGCCTTCCTCAATTCCGATGACCGGGTTCTTATTTATCGCATGATACTCGTAAATTCGATCATCCCGCGTTTCGCTAAATGGAGCCATGGCCAAATCGGTCTCCCGATAATGCGGATTAATATTGAAAGGAACTAGACCGAGGGCCTCAAATCGGGAAAGCCCGACCACATTCCAATCGTTGGTCGTTAAAATCGTCGGGCCTGCGAGATTGCTTCCAGCGCTGGATCCGATATAAGGCATTCCACCCTGAACGCATTCTCGAATCGGTTTCAACAAATTTGCCCGGTACAGGCGCCAAAGAAGGGCATAGGTATTGCCTCCTCCAACGTAAATCGCTTGCGCCTTTGACAGCGACTTAAGCGGATTTTGATTCCACTGAATGTGAATCATCGCAATTCCAAGCCGACTAAGAGTCTTTTGGATGCGGGAAAAATACGCCTTTTCATCCCCCAAATCAGCCGCACTGACAAAACCCACGGGGTTTCGACCATCCAGAAACTTCACTAATTCCTTTCGGGCGATTTCCCCCAAAGGCCCGCCGGAATGAAGAAAGACCTTAAACTTTTTATTGATGGATTTCATTTTTTTCCAAGCTCCGAGCTTCTGATCCATAGAACCGCCTCTCGCTTTGACTTGATTTTTCCCCGCCATTGACGCCCAGCCGCTGCGGCCAATACCCGGCCCATTTCGGGGCCAGGCTTGATTCCTTCTTTAATCAAATCGGCTCCGCTAATTTTAAGCGCTTGAAGAGAAGATTTTGTTTTAGCAGGGAAAATGGCGCGAAGAATATTCAAAGACAAATCGGGCAGGGGAGACCGCGGAGACTCCTGGGAACGCGCGATTTTAATGGCCGCCAGAATTTCTTTGGAAGCGCGCGCCTCAATCGGCAAGGATGCGATAAAATTCTCGGCTTGAGTTCCCCGTGAAAAGGCCCAAATTCCTAAACGGGTGAGAGCATCCAGCCCTCGCCATTTTGAAATAGAAGGAATTTTTAATTGCAGGTCCAATAAATCCAAATAACCCCATTTCTTAAGCAAGGCGAGGGCGGGAATGGGGTTTTCTTCGGACAGAGTTTTTAAAATTTCATTGAGAAGGCGATGACGGGATAACTTTTCAGGGTATCCGGATTTTAAAGACTCCAAAGCCATTTTCTCCACATGATGGGCGCAGGAAAAATGGAAACGTCCGGCATAGCGAGCCGCTCGAAAAACCCGCGTGGGATCGTCTTTAAAACTCGCGTCATGCAGAATTTCTATTTTCTGAGACGCGATGTCTTTAAGCCCCCCAAAAGGATCCAGAATTTCAGAGGAAACCTCTCCCGACAATTTTAGGGCCATCGCATTGATGGTAAAATCTCTCCGCCCTAAGTCTTCTTTAATTGAAACCGGAGTTTTGACCACTGGGAGAGCGGCCGGAAACGGATAGTTTTCCGTCCTCGTCGTCGCAAAATCCACATCCCAACTCTTGCACCCCGCCAAACGCCAGGTTCCGAAAGAATCGAACGGAACGGGGTTTGCCCCAATAATTTTCGCGCAAAAATCGACCAAGGGTTTAGGGTTTCCCTCAACCGCGAAATCAAGATCGCGGGTGGCGCGCCCCATGACGAAGTCACGGACAGCCCCGCCGACTAAATAAACCGAGAGCTTCCGTCTTAAGGCTTCCCCCGCCACGGATTTTAAAATCCGGCGCGCGCCTTCTGGAATCTTAAGAAGCGAACTCACTCGGAAATCCTCCGTAAATAATCTTTAAACATATTTTGATACTCCAAAGGCGGTTTTTGCTTCATCGATTTTTCTATCTCGCGGCGCATTTTCTTAAGCGGCTGATAATCTTTCGGAGTCGGCAGAGGCGCCGGGTTCATGTTAGCGCCGATGCCTTCGCCTGGCGAACCACCTCCAAGAATTCGCAAAGCAGAGAAACCGCCAAAACCCTCCCCAAAGGAGGACTCAAATGATTTTTCTGAATTCAAGGATTGATCCAAAGAATTAAGCCCCTGGCTCAGTTTAGACAAGGCGCTTTCCTCTTTGATCAAGGCCGTTTGAGACTGGCCTTCTCCCAAATATTTTTTGGCGGACTCTTCATCGCCCAAGGCTTCGGATAAATTTTTAATCGGAGCTTCGGGCATTTCAACCGTCATCCCAAGGCTTTTAAGCTGTTTTAAGGCGTTTTCAGCCGCCTCTTTAGCTTCGCCCTGATGTTCGGCTCCAACTTTGGATTTTTGAGGTTCCGAAGAAATGCCAGAAACTCCTTTCTCTAAAATTTTTCGGATTTCGTCTTCTCCGCCGGCAAAATATTCCCAAGGGAAACGGGGGTTAAAGACTGAAGATGAGCGAAGAGAATTTGAAACTTGAAGAAGCCGTCCTTCTGCATTTCCAGCGCTCCCGCTCTTGAGCCGCATTTGAATAGATTCCATCTGTTTGAGAATAAAAGGAGGGAATTCCCCGCCATAAGAGGCAGCAGAAGACACAAGAACGCCCTGCATTTTTGAAAGTTCTTCCAAAAGATCTTTTTCCTTGGAAATCTCTCGCTGGAGACGGTCTTTTTCCAGCCATTTCGTTTCTTGGCGGACCGCGCGTTCTTTTTGTATTGCTTGAGACAAAGTTTCTCGCGCTTGCGCCAACTGCCGGGCCGCCTTTTGCATTTCGGCGGAAAAAACCGAATTTTGAGCCATCTGAGACATCGCGGATTTCATTTGTTCCATTTCTTGTTCCAGTTGCCTAGCTATCCGAGCGGCCCTTGAGTAATTTCCAGAAGCGAGGGCTTGGGATAGGTCGTTTAAAGACTGCCGAGCCTCAATGAGAGGGAAAGGCGCCGCAGATGAAGTCGATTTTCCCTTTGAATGAGGGAGCTTCGCCATTTTCAGCGCGAATTTCTCAATTTCTTTCTTCAAAGAAGAAATTTCTTTTTGAATCTCCGCTTTCCGGGCCTCGGAAAGGCTTTTCTCTTCGGACATGTTTTTTAAGCGGGTAGATAAATCCGAGGCTTGATTTTTCATTTGGGCCGCGCTCATAGCCTCGTCTTCCAAGTCTCGCAATTTTTCCGCCTGGGACAAAAATTGGCCGGCCTGTTGAGTGGAGTTAAGAATTCTCCGGTGCTCCTCCGACGCTTTTTCCTTATCTCCCGCCGCCAGATTCTTTTTAGCTTGATCAAAATCGCGCGACAACTCCTTTTCGAGACGTTTTTCCAGAGAGGCCAGAGAAGACTTGAGCGCGGAATTAAGATAAGGATCCCGGCGCATAGCGCGTTTGAGTTCATCCATTTTTTGAAGCGCTTGCCGGGCGTCGGCTTGGGATAAAGACGCTTGTTTTTGGGCCTCTGATGAATTTTGTTTGAGCGCGGACAACACTTGGTTTTCAGCATCGGATAATTGGGATAATGATTTTTCCGCCTCTTTCCAAGCTTTTTTAACCCGGCGTCTAATTCGATTAAAATCAATAACCTTGATTTTAATCGGAGAGGAATAAGATTCGTGCGGAGGATGGGCGTTGTCCAAAGCCTTAATTCTCACCTCGCTCACCCCCACGGGCAACTGAGATAAGTTTAAAGAGTAGTCGCCGTAAATTTCTTTGGCATTATCCGGGGTTTTAATCGTCAATTCTCGTGAAGGGCGGCCTAAGGAATCAAGCGACAAAAGAATTCTCACTATCCCGCCGTCATCTTGCGCCAAATAAGAAATAGGAAGGGAATCGGAGCGAGAGCCTTCCACCGGATAGCGGGGATCGAGAATTTGAACCGTCGGAGGCAAATCAGGATGGACATGAATCCAATATCTAAAATTCCCCTTATTCTTCTCCCCCGTTTGCGAAACCAAGGAAAAGCCCAAAGCCGCGTCTCTTGAAGTCACGAAGGAAGCTCGGTAAGAGCCATCTTCAGACTGATGCATGATTAACGAACGCCTTGGATTTGAAAAGAGCAACGCCGCGGACTCTAATTTTTCATTGGGTTGCCCTCGAATCTCGAAAATATGCCCCGATAGAACATCCATCGTTGAATTTTCCACCCAAGAATTCCAATCGGAATCAACCTCCTTGGTCTTTCCTTCCAGCGATAGAAGCCGTGGATGCAGCACGGGGGTGATGGAATAAATTCGGGTCAAAGCCTCGTGGAAAACAAGCCGATATTCAAGCGTGGAATGAATTTCATGAAATTTAAGCGCCGCGCCGTTTGGCGTTCGAGAATCCCAAGGAGTAAATTCAAATCCATGGGGAGTCTCAACTTGAATTTTGAGCTTCCGATAATCCCTGGCGACCAAGGAAGATTTCGACCACGAAGCCTTAACCTCGATTGAGCGTCCCCAATCAACTTTGGCGTCTCCTGGGAAAACCTTGACTTCCTTTTCCAGGCTTGTATGGACCCACGGCCACAAAACCCTTTTTTGGCTTTCATGCGAGTAGGAGGCCAGAACCATCAAGAAAGCCGCCGCCACCGCCCATTGAAATAAAGCGCGCGCTGAATTTCCAAACGGCAAAAAAATTTCTGGAGACTCTTTCAAAATTCTATCTGTTTCCGCTCTATGCTCATCTTCAAGCGCCTGGGAATGAAATTTTGGGCCCCTAGCCATTGAGAACTCCCAGGAGGATTTAAGGTGAAGGGAAAGGTTTCTGGAAGTATCCTCCACCCGGCTTAAGATTTCTAATGTTGAGAAATTAAAATAGGGATAAAACAAATATTTCCCCAAAATCAAAACTAAAATCGCAGCTGAAACAACCCAATAGGCTTGGCGATTGAGAGAAGATAAGAACAGCCAATGGTCAATCAATAATCCGGCCGATAAAAGAAGGAGTAGTCCAGTAAAGAAAGCCGCTCCAGCTTCAAAAAATATTTCTAGAATTTTTTGAATTTTTAAGCGGCGAACCGTCTTTTCTAACGAAGTTCCCTGGCTGATGTCCAAATTCTATAAAAAAGGCAGGGCGCCCTTTTTATTCGTGAAGGGCCAGACTTTCTTTGAGGAGAGGATCCCCGACAGGATAGGGTTTGGCGCTTCTTAAGGCATTCTCGAAAATCAAAACAAATAGGGCGATGAAACCGCCAAAAATAAAAAATTCAGGAAACCCCAAGACCGGCCCCGACTTCTCAAGAGGCGGCATAATCAAAACATAAAGATCGGTCCAGTGTCCCACAAAAGAAATCAAAGCCGCCAAGAAAAGAGTTTTTGGGTTTTTCTTTCCAGCGACGCTCAAGAGAATCAAGAAGGGCAAAAGCCAGTTCATCATCACGTTCGGCCAGAAAACATAGCTCCAAGAACCTATGGAGCGCAAGGTAAAATGGGTGATCTCTTCTGGAATATTTTCGTACCAAATCAGCATATACTGGGAGAACCACAGATAGACCCAGAAAATACTGAAGGCGAAAAGCATCTTCCCGAGATCATGGTAATGGGCAGAGCCGATATCCTTGTAAAGATTTTTTCTCTGGAGCCACAAGAGGATGAGGGTCGTCGTGGCAATGCCATTGACGAACATCCCGGCAAAAATAAACCAAGGATAAAGCGTGCTAAACCAAAGCGGCTCAAGAGACATAATCCAATAAATCGCGATGAGAGAATAACTGATCGCAAAAGTCACGACATAGGCCGCAGCCACCCCGCGGTTTTTCAAGGTGCGGGCAATGTCTCTCTCCTCATCCTGCAAACGAGAATTAGAAACCAGCTTGCGAACGAAAAAAAGCCAGACGGCGAAAGCCCCCAAAGATACGGAAACAAAAGCCTTCCAATTTAGGAAAATAGCTTTCGCAATCACTTCCGGTTGGGCCGCGCCCTGGGGGGTCGTCCAGACATAGAGACTTTTAATCCCGGCAAAAATAAAAATCGCGGCAAAAGCAATGCCGTAAGGAAGATACGCGGTCATGGCCTCGGGAATTCTCCGAAACGCCACGGCCCAGCCGGCCTTAGTTAAGTACAGGGCGGAAATAAAAACAGCCGCCGAAAGACTCAAGGACAAGAAATAAAAATTATCAATCAAAAGATTCGCCCAGGCCCGTTGGGGAGCTTTGTGAAAGGTCCAGCCCAACGCCAAAACAGCGAGAAAAATAAAGGATCGGCAAAGCGTTTTTTCAGCGGGGCTCAGAAAACTTTTTGAATTTTCCATAAAAGTTCAGAAACTGTCTCCTCCACCGCTACCGCTATTTTTATTTTCGGCGGGAGCGGCCGCCTTTTCCTGGGCCTCCTGGGCCGCATCTTTCTGCTCCTGATAGCGCGCCAAATCTTTCACGTAAAGCGCGACCTTCCAGCGATCATCCGGCGATATCTGAGCCGCATAGGAAGGCATCGGGGTCTTGCCAAAGGTGATGATGCCGAAAATTTGTCCGTCGCTCAACTTTTCTGCCGCCGTAGCGGCGGAAAATTGGAACGGCGGGAAAGTTTTGGCCACCGGCCCGTCTCCAGTCCCATATTGGCCGTGGCAGGGAAAGCAAAAGGTTTCAAAAACGAACCGGCCCCTCTGCATGACGGCATAGCTTCTTTTAAAAGGGTCTCGCGTATTGTCGAACGCGGCCGGACCTTTTTTTAAGGATTCCAAATACCACAAAATCTTTTTATCATGAGGAACGGTGTGGGGAACCGGCGGTTGATCGGTTTGTCCGTGGGGCAAAACGGCGTTGGGGCTTTGGGTTTGGTCGGCCGCCGTGTTGACCATATCTTCGAACGTGAAAAAACGAATATTCGGCTTATTAAAATCGCGGCGCGCAACAATCAAATATCCCCCGCACATAACAGCCAAAAGAGCGGCGGGAATAAGGGATAAAGGACGAGGCTTTTTCATGCGGTAATCTCTCTAATCTCCAGCGCCCCTTCTTGGTTTAACAGACTGGATATCTTATTGGCTTTTTCTTCCGAATCAAGATCAAAAACAAGGGCGAATTTATCGTTTTCCGTTTGAAGTCCCCAAAAGGGACTTGTTTTAAACGGATGCATTCCACGGGAAAAGAGGAGGCCAAAGAAAGTGGAAACCCCGGCAAAGAGAACCGTCAGCTCAAAACAGATTGGGACCATCGCCGGATACGCGGTAAAAGATTTCCCGCCGATATTCATCGGCCAATAAACCGCGTGAACCCAGTATTGGAGAGTAAAGGCCGATAAAAGGCCGGTCAACCCGCCAAAAAAACAAACCCTCGGCAAAAAAGAAGGCTTGAGTTCCAAAATTTCATCGATCCCATGGATAGGGAAAGGCGTGTAAGCGTCAAAGGCGGGGAGCCCTGCTTCTTTGGCCTTTTGGGCCGCGTGAACCAGTTTTTCATCGGACGAGAAAATGCCGACCAAATTTTTATTAGGCATGTTGTTTGCCTCCGCGCTTTTCCGAAGAAAGAACATGTTTGATTTCGCTCATCGCGATCATTGGAAGCGCCCTTGAGAACAACAGGAAGCAGGTAAAGAAAAGACCGAAGAGGCCGATAAGAATGCCCCATTCAACATAGGTTGGTTTGTACATCGTCCAACTGGAAGTCAAGAAATCTCGATGAAGACCGATGACAATAATGTTAAAGCGCTCCAGCCACATTCCGATGTTGATGAAGATCGAGATCACAAAAACCACCGCAGGAGCACGGCGAATTTTTTTAAACCATAAAAATTGCGGCGTCACGACATTGCAGAAGATCATCGTCCAGTAGCAGTAACGATAGGGGCCAACCGCGCTGTTAATAAAGAAAAAGCGCTCAAAGGTGTTGGCGCTATACCAGCCGATCAAGGCTTCCGTGCCATAGGCCAAACTCACGATTATCGAGGTTAGTAGCGTAACCTTGCACATCGAGTCGATATGCTTAAGAGTAATGTAATTTTGGAAACCGAGAAATTCCCTTGACAAGGTCAATAGGGTCAACACCATCGCAAACCCCGAAAAAATAGCTCCAGTAACGAAGAAAGGCGGGAAAATCGTCGAATGCCACCCCGGAACCAAGGCGCAGGCAAAATCCATACTGACGACGGTGTGAACGGATAAAACCAGCGGCGTCGCAAGCCCCGCAAGAAGGAGAGACGCCTTCTCATGCTGCGCCCAGGTCCGTGCCGACCCGCTCCAACCAAGGCTCAAGGTCCTGAAAATAAAGCGGCGAACAGCGCCTTTTGCATGGGCCGCAGCCGTTGCCAAATCCGGTAGAAGACCCATATACCAAAACAAAAGCGAAATCGTCAAATAGGTGCTGACCGCAAACACATCCCAAAGAAGGGGCGAACGAAAATTGACGAACAAAGGCCCCATTGTGTTGGGATAATAAGGGAACAGCCAATAAAGACCTCTCCAAATACGGCCCATATGGATAAGCGGATTAAGCCCCGCGCACATGACGGCAAAAATAGTCATCGCTTCGGCTGAGCGGTTGATGGCAGTCCGCCATTTTTGGCGGAACAACAGAAGAATGGCGGAAATAAGGGTTCCAGCATGACCAATACCGACCCAAAAGACGAAATTGGTAATATCAAATGCCCAAGAAACCGTTTTATTGAGTCCCCAAGTGCCGACTCCGGTCCAAATAAGATCGGTGACCATGATCACGCCCCACAAAAGGGCCGCTCCAGAAACCATAAAAGCCAGAAACCAGCCCAACGGTGGGCGTTTTTCCATGGGAGCGCAAATATCGTCGGTGATTTGCCCGTAGGTTTTTTCGCCTTCAACCAGCGGCGGGCGCAATACCTCGCCTAAAGCCGTAGCTGTCGTCATGACTTTACATTCCTCACCTTGGTCTGATAGTAAATCGAGGGTTTGACTCCCAAATCTTCCAACGCCCGATAGGCCCGAGAAGAAATGGCCTTTGAAGCCACTTGGGAATTAGAATTGTTGATGTCGCCAAACGAAAGGGCTTGCGTCGGGCAACTCTGCACGCAGGCCGGCTGAATCTCGCCGTCATGAATCTTTCGATTCTCTATTTGAGAGGAAATTTCAACATCGCGGATTCTTTGGTAGCAGAAATTGCATTTTTCCATGACGCCGCGTTGCCTAACGGTCACATCGGGATTTAAAACCAAATCCTGGACCGCATCGTCGCGGTCATAATCAAACCAGTTGAACCGGCGCACTTTATAGGGGCAATTATTCTCGCAGTAGCGGGTTCCCACGCAGCGGTTATAGGTCTGCATGTTGATCCCTTCCGAAGAATGAGTCGTCGCCGCGACCGGGCAAACTGTTTCACATGGCGCGTTGTCGCACTGCTGACAGGTCATCGGCTGAAACGCGACGGTTGGATTGATTGGAGCCTCGGTTTCGGACCCTGAGTAATAGCGATCAATGCGAATCCAATACATATCGCGGCTCTTTCTCACTTCGGATTTTCCGACAGTGGGGATATTATTTTCTGCTTGACAGGCGATCACGCAAGCTGCGCAGCCGCTGCAACGGTTCAGATCAACCGACATCGCCCATTTATGCCCAGGATACTCATGCTTGTCCCACAAACCATCACCTGAGGAGGAATTGGAAGAACTCCCGCCCCCAGCGGCATTTTTTGCATACTCTTCCAAGGTTTCTTCCCGCACGACGTGCCGGTTTTGCTGAAGGTAAGGATCTTTTTGAAAATCGTAACGTTGAATCTTGGCCAACGGATGCATCTCCGTCCCCGCAGACACGGAAACAACGGAGGAATTTAAAAATGGATAAACATTGGCCGTGTGGAGTTTTGCGATTTCAACCGGGAAAAATTTAATTTTGGTGATGGGATAATTGGCCGCGATGTCATCGGCCGTGATGCGCCCGTAACCCAAGGCCGCGGCGACGACGCCTTCCGGCATTCCCAACTGAATTTGAGCCGGAATCTCGAAAGATTTTTTCCCGCTCGTCACGCGAACCATGCGCCCTTCGGTAATCCCTAAACGCTTTGCGTCCGCCGGAGAAAACTGAACGTAGTTTTCCCATGAAACGCGAGTGACCGGATCAGGCAATTCCTCAAGCCAGGGGTTGAAGGCTTGATGTCCGTCATAAAGATTAATCGGCGCGTAGGAGACGAATTCAAATTCGCCCTCTTTAACTTTCGGCCTTAAATTTTTAAGCCCGGCCAAGGCCGCAGAGGAGAATGAAGAACGGGCAAGAGACGGCGCCTCATAGGAGACAACCCCCGATTCCAAAGACCCATCCCAAAAATGGTCAAAATTATGAGAAGCCTTCTGCTTAGGGAATACATGGGACTTCCAGTAAGCGCGGACAAAATCATAGGCGTTCTGGGTTTTTCCGGCCAAAGCGGTCAAAGTTTCCAGCGCCGGACGACTATTGAAAAGAGGCCTAATGGCCGGCTGAATAATCGTAATAACCCCAGGAACCGGTTCGGCATCACCCCAACTCTCAAGGGGATGGGAATCAGCGGCGACAAAAGCGGCGTGCGCGGCCGTCTCATCCAGGCGGTTGGAAAGAGAAACCGTGAGCTCCATCTTTGATAAAGCCTTGGCCAATTCTTCGCCCAGAGGGTGATCATAAACGGGATTAGCTTCAACGAAAATGACTCCCGCGATTCTTCCGGAAACGGCTTCTCTAACAAATCCATCCATCGCCGTCTCGCTGCCGGAACGAACCTGGGCCGGCTTTTGAATATCTAAGGTGTTTCCGTAATTTCCCAAAACCGAATTCATCCAATTGACCAAAATCTGAACGGATAAATCGCTTGACCCGCTGACCACCAAGCTTTCCTTCTTATGCTGGGCTAGAATTTGAGCGGCATCATCCAAAGATTCCGGAGAAGCGGTCGTCGAAACCTCTCCCACGCGAGGAACGGCGACGCCTAAAATCCTCGCTAAACGAATTGCTACGGAAGCGACGGTTGAATATTCCTCAGAAGGCTTAACCTGCACGCGCAAATCAGCGTTTGAGCCTGTCAAGGAAACGCGCGGCTCGAAATGGATATGGCGCGACATCTTCGGGCTTCCCGAAGTGGGCGCTCGGCCCTTGGCCCAATCTGCGGAAAATTCAACTGGAGAAATCCAGGTTCCCAAAAAGTCCGCGTCAAAACCGACGATCGCCTTGGCCTTAGAGAACTGATAGTGAGGAAGAACTCTTCTCCCGTGAGTTTTCTGATGAGCGTCCAGGATGGAAGAACTTGATATTGGATCATAGACAACATGCTTAACCGAGGGATACGCCCCCAGAAATTCCGCAATCGCCGCGTTCAAAGAGGGATTGGGAAGGGTCTGGGTCACCAGGCGAACCTGCTTGCCATGCAAGCCTTTTATTTTTGCGGAAACGGCTTTATCCCAATCCGCCCAGGAAACTTTTTTACCGTCAATGAGGGGCTCACTCAGTCTTCCGGAATCGTAGAGATCTAAAAGAGTCGCCTGCCCGCGCGCGCATAAGCCCCCCTGGGAAAGCGGATGGGACTTAAGCCCTTCTAATTTTATGGGACGACCATCGCGGATTTTGACCAAAGCCCCACAGGAAGCCGAACATCCCCCGCAGGTTGAAGCCTGCCAGCGAGCCACGCCCGGAGTCACGCCTTCCGGCCGGTTGATTTCAGGAACCGCCTTGGCATGCGGCCATCTCCAATCACAAGCGCCTCCCAAAGCCGCGAGGCCGACTCCCATTGTCTTTAAAAAATCGCTTCGGGTCAGCCCCGATTTTAAAGCTGTTTCAATTTTCTTTTCTTTTAATGATGGCATACAATACAATCCAGGGGGCCGCCGGCATGCTTCCAATGCGCCGGGGCCTCTTTTTTCGTCAAGCGATGGCAATTAATGCACCAGCCCATGCTCAGAGGAGCGGCTTGACGAACGCGCGTCATCGTTTGAATAGGCCCATGGCACTCCTGGCAAGCAATTCCATTGGCGACGTGAATGCGATGGCTAAATCGAACAAATGAAGGAAGTTTATTGACGCGCTCCCAAACCACGGGGCTAGGCGCGGCGGAATCGCGAGACTCCCAAGCCTTGACTAATTTCGAGATTTCAGGGTTGGGGCCGGAATCACCGGTAGCGCTGCGAACTAAACTATGGCAATTCATGCAAACATTCACCGAGGGAATTGAGGCCACGTCGGATTTCTCGGCGTTATAGTGGCAATAAAGGCAAGCAATTTTTAGCTTTCCGGCGTGAAGCACATGCGGATAGGAAATCGGCTGCTGTGGGGCGTATCCCTGGTTATTGGCGAAATAATGGTAGTAATGTCGTTGTCCTAAAGCCAAGAAGCCGGCAAAGAGCCCCAGCACAAAAAGAATTCCGGCAAAACTCTGAATATCATTGGCCCAAAAAAGAATCCCGCCAATAATCAAGAAGAACGCGATTCCCATACCAAGCCAAGAAATTTTGGTCCCTTCATCCGGAGTTTTAACCTTAAAGCCAACCGGAGAATTCATCGCGGCGGGAGCGGGTTGAGAAAGCTCAAGAGACTGGGAAGACGACGCATTGAGAGCTGGTTTTTTTGGAGCCGCCTGCGCCTTAGAGAGACACACCGCGAGAACAACAGAGAGAAGCCCTGTCAGCTTAAAAATTTTTCCTAACACTTTCATTTCGCAATCTTAGGTTTCGTAACGAACTCTTATCCCAATCGCTTGGGCCGGACATATTTCAGCACAAAGTCCGCAACCTACGCAAGTTTTTACGTCTATAAAGACCTTATTGACAACCGAATCAACAAAAATGGATTTAAATTCTTTTGGGCACGCTTTTTCGCATTCGCGACATGGTTGATTTTCCTTCAAAATACACTGGTTCTCGTTGACAAAGGCCGTCCCCAAACGCGGAATTTGTTCGGGTTCTAGGTGGAGCGCGCCCTCGGGGCAAGAAGCGATGCATGGAAAATCCTTACACATCAAGCACGCTCTTTCTCGGGGCCACAAAGCGGGAGTTCCTTCTTTGTCGTCTCCCCACTCGGGCCCCAACGCGCGCAAAACAAAAGGCGTGCACGCCTTAATACAATCGCCGCAACGAGTGCACGCCTCCAAAAAAGATTTTTCTGCGTGAGCCCCGGGAGGTCTAATCCACTCGGATTTAGCGTCGCCTAAAAATTTTTTCTCGTCTTTTTTCCCACGCGCTTCCCGCAAGGCGTCGAAAACCGAGCGCGCCAAATCAATGGCTTTTTGACCCGAGTACGAAAAAAATTCCCGCCTTGTATATTCCGGTTTAGACACTGGTAGATGGATTTTACCAGTTATTGCGCAGATAAGGGCTGCGGGAGGGTTTGTCCGTTTTGTTTAAGCCAATTCCAAAAGTCAGGACTCAGACGATAATAATCCGGCCACAAGGCGGGCTCCGACACGCGCTTAAATTCACGAACAAAGGCGTTTATATTCTTTAAATTCTCAGCCTGGAGCGAAGAATCCGCGAAATAAAGTGGGGAGATGATTTCGAGGTTTTCATAAAGAAGACTTTTTCCTCTATAATAAGAGACCATCGACAACCGGTTTAGATCAGACCTTCCCAAAACCCCTCCTTTTTGATCTGCCGTTGTAACACAATGATCTGCGACCGATCCATCAAGCGAAAAAATTCCCTCCACGAAAGGAGAGGCTGCCATTGATGGGGATGCTGATTCCATCTCGGCGGGGTAAAATAAAATCTTGAAACCCATTTCCCCCCTTCTTTTGATTTTAAAAGGAATGGGAATTGAACGCGCGAATTCCTCGGGAATAACATGAGCACAACTTGAGTTAAAGCGCAATTTGTTTTCCGCTTGGCTTAGTTTTGTCGCATCCAGGCGGTCCATCCAATAGCCGCTGTTTTTACATGCCCCCAAGGACAAAACCAAGGCGAAAAGAAACCGCCGATTATTTTTTTGATTTTTCATGGAACGTAATCAATTCATACCCGGCGTCGCGCCAAGCGCGGTCAAAATCATTTTTTGAAATAAAGCGCATAGCTTCTCCTGTTCCGGTATCATTGATGTAATAGCCTAAAACCTGGCCGGTTTTGTTTGAAACTTCTTCTCCGGTCACAAAAATTTCATGGGTTCCGGAGTAAGCAGGATTATTCCAGAGACGAGTAGTTCCCACCCCAACCAGCGCCCCGCCATTATCTTTAATAGCCTTATCCAATTCCCCGTTGCGAGTAGCATTCTTGCTTGTTAGGGGAAAAGCATGAATACTCAATCCGTGATCCCGAAGCAACTTCCCCACATCGTTCCAAGGAGTTCCTGCTATTGAGTCTCCGGATTTCAATTGCGGTTCGAGATAATACCCTTTCCTGAAGGCCTCATTGGCCAAGCCTTTGGGAGTCACGTGTTGCCCGTACGATTTTAAAACTTCATATTGTGCCTCGACCGCGCAAGCGCCGTTTTTTTGATGGATAATATTCCGGGCTTTCCCGCCGGGATCTCCAACAGTACGGCTGAGCCCCGAGGAATGCGACCAACTCAAAAGGGCGTCATCCTTGAGGCGTTCCATTCCCGCCACAAATCCGCGGTTAAAATACCCGCGGCGGCGATATTCCGCGTCCGACAACAGATGCGGACTCGGAGGCTGGGGAGATTTTTGATCCAAGACAAAATGACGCAAAAGGCCAGGCAACTCCGCGTCCCGCACATCCTTCTCCGAATCCCACGCCTGGACGGAACCTTGGGCCATTGAGAAGCCCCCCGTTTTCATCCTCGTTTTAAACCCCTGAATTTTAGACAATAAACTTTGAACTTTTTTTTGCGATCGACCCACTTCTTTTGACTCCAGTTCTTGAGCCTTTTTGCCCAAAAGGAAATAACGATCGTAAAACGGCCGCATGAACGGACGCCATGTCTTGGGCCATGATCCATTAGTTTTATGCAAATAGGATGACCCCTCGGCTTGAGGCCAGAGAAAAGGCTCACACGCTTTTTTCCCGTCCCGCAAGACCCGCTTTTTCATCTCCATCAACGTTTGAAGTTTGGCCTCGGGGGTTTCATCAGGTGGAATGTTTTTTAAATCATTCCAGTTTAAAATAGCTTTCGCTTGTTTTCCCCAACGCAAATAAACGACATTGGCCCTCTGTGAAATCGTATGCAAAAATCCATTTTGGGAGGCTTCGGTGGGAAGGCGATTAAACTGAGAAACGGGATCTTTTAAATTTGCCCGCATATAATAACAAACGATGATACCGGGGTTATAGGGAGTCCCGTCTTGGCGCTTGAAAACGCAGGGAGATTTCTTTGAAGATATCCAAATAATTTTCCCGTGTCCGGAAAGCGCGAAAGAAAGACAGGGAAGAAAAATTAAAAACAAAGCCGCGATTATCTTCTTTCCCTTCAAAAGAGGCACGGGCTTAGTGTAGAGGGAAAGCCCGGTTTTGTCAAGGGTCTCAAATTGCGACACAAATCGCCCTTGACAGCCTTCAAAATTTGCGGTTATAATATTATTAGCAGTCAATAACTTAAACTGCTAATTTAGGGCCATGAGACAATTACAACCTAACGTCGCCGAGAAGAGAAAAAGAGACCTCTTACAGTGGGTCATCCACTACTACATCAAAAATTCCAAACCAGTCTCTTCCTCCACCATAGCGAAGGAGTCTGGAATCAATCTCTCCAGCGCGACAGTCCGAAATATTCTTCAAGAATTGGAGGACGAGGGTTTTCTCAAGCAACCCCATTCTTCCTCGGGCCGGGAGCCCACCGATAAAGGCTACCGATTTTATGTCGATTATCTGGTTGAAATCCAGCGACTGGCTTCTTCTGAAAAAGAACGAATTGAAAAGGAATACGGTCGCCGCACGGCTGAACTGGACACTCTTCTCATTGAAACGTCCAAACTTTTGTCCCGCGTTTCCCAAGGCGCGGGGTTTGTCCTCTCCGCTCCGGCTCAAGAACTCACTCTTAAGCGATTGGAACTGGTTCCCATGGGCGGCCCCAACGTTTTAGGAATCATGGTCTCCGACGCCGGGTTTGTCCGCCATTGGCCGATACGAATTTCGTTTGAGCCGACGGAAGCCCAATTGTCCATCATCAACCGGTTTTTAAACGAGCGCGCGCGCGGGCTTAAAATTAAAGACGCCCAAGCAACCGTCTTGGGAGAACTCAGACGTCTGGAAAAAAATCTTGAAGACATGCGCTCGGTCGTTTCCGGCCTTTTCGACCGAGTTGCCTCGCTCAACGAGCCCGATACTCTTTACGTTAACGGGGTCGACCAGATGCTGGCTTGCGCCTCCGACATCGGAGACATTCCAACTCTCCAGCGCCTAATGAGAATGTTGACCGAGAAAAAAATCTTCGCGGCCCTTCTGGAAAGGGAAATGGGCAAGGAAAGCGAAGGAAACGTTTCCCACTCCCTGGCCAGGCCCAGGGTTAAAATCGGGGATGAGACGGGAATTCCGGAGCTTTCAGGATTAAGCCTCATCACCCAAACCTACGACTACCGAGGGCGTCCAGTCGGAGTCTTGGGAATTTTGGGATCCAAGCGCATGGAATATCCGAAAATGATGAGCCTCATTGATTATTTAAGCGAACGGATTTCTTCCTATTTAAAGGCCTGGGAGGAGATAGAATCATGAACGAACCTGTTTTGCCTACGGAAGCTAAAAACGAGACCGCGAAAAAAACGGAGCCCCAAGCTCCGGATGAGACCCCTAATTATTATGAGCAGATGCTTAAAATCCGCGCCGAATTCGACAACTATCGTAAGCGGGTCGATCGGGAAAAACCGGAGCTTTACAAATTGGGACGCATGGACATCATCTCGCGCTTCATTCCCATGTATGATCTTTTGAAGAAGGCCCATGAGGAAATACAAAATTCTCACGCCGAATCCGAAATTGCCAAAGGGATGGAAGGAATATTCAGGGAATTTGAAAAGATTTTTAAGGAAGAAGGAGTCAGCATGGTGGAAGCCCTCAACAAGCCCTTCGACCCGCTGACCCACGAAGCGCTTGGCTCTGTTGAGAAGCCGGAAGTCGAAGACGGAACAGTCGTCGAAGTTTTTGAACCGGGCTATTTAATCGCCGGACGCGTCTTGCGCACCGCCAAGGTGCGAATTGCGCGCAACACAAAAAAAGAACAACCGAAGGAGAAATAATATGAGCAAAATTATTGGAATTGATTTAGGAACGTCCAACACGGCCGCGGCCGTGACCGAAGGCGGAAAGGCCACTATCATCCCATCGGCGGAAGGAACATCCGTCGGAGGAAAAGCGTTTCCGTCCTATGTCGCTTTCGCAAAAGACGGGCAGCTTCTGATTGGAGAACCCGCCCGTCGGCAAGCGGTCGCTAATCCTGAAGGAACTTTCATGGCCTTTAAGAGAAAAATGGGCACCGACCACAAATACAAGGCTCCTGATGGGAAGGAATATACCCCTCAACAACTGTCGGCCTTCCTTTTGCAAAAAGTCAAAAGGGACGCCGAGGCTTTTCTCGGGGACAAGGTTGAAAAGGCCGTCA
>JAJZCM010000077.1 GCA_021846045.1 bacterium
CGACGGGGCGATCTTGAATTTTCATCACTCCCAAGATAGCGACTTCTGGAAAATTAATGATTGGAGTCGCGAAAAGCCCGCCCAAGGGGCCGATATTGGTGATCGTAAACGTTCCCCCCTGCATTTCAGAAACCTCCAAGCGGTTGGCGCGCGCTTTCTCGGCCAAGCGCTCAATCTCCGCAGCCAAACCCCAAACATCCATGCCGCCGGCGCCTTTCACCACTGGAACCACAAGCCCTTGATCGGTGGAGACGGCAATTCCGATATTATAGGAACGCTTTTCGATGATGACCCCTTCCGTTTCATTGAGGGTCGCGTTAAACATTGGGAATTCCGGGAAAGTTTTAAGCAAAGCCTTGATGATAAAAGGAAGATAGGTCAGCTTGATCGTGCGCTGAGCCGCCTCTTTTTTCATGTCTTCCCGCAACTGAACCAGGGCGGTAAAATCCGCCTCTTCCATATGAGCCACATGGGGAATCTTTTTCCAACTCTCGGACATTTTATCCGCGATTTTTCTTCGGATTCCGGTAAATGGAATTTTAATATCGGAAGAAGAAGCTGGCGATGAAGCAGCGGCCTTGGAGGCCCCATTCGCGGAATTGCGGACGTCGATTTCCGTCACCCGTCCTCCGGGGCCGGTTCCCTTAATCCTCGCGATATCCACGCCTAAATCCTTAGCCAGTTTGCGAACAGCCGGCGTCGCGCTGACCGAGTCTTGCGCCGGTTTTTCCGCGACCGCAACCGTATTTTTGACTTCCGCAGACGCCGAGGCCGCGACAGAATGAGAGGCAATCGCTCCGCCTCCCAAACCTTCGATTTCAAAAATCACCAGCGGCGCATGAACCTGGACTTTTTCTCCAGGTTTAGCCATTAATCTCGTTATTTTTCCAGTTTTAGGGCTTGGAATTTCAACTTCCGCCTTATCCGTCAAAACATTGCAAAGAGGCTCGTTTTCTTTAACTGATTGGCCCTCTTGAACGTGCCATTTAACGACTTCTCCTTCGGTCAAACCCTCGCCGATATCCGGCAATTTAAACTCGTAATTCATGACATGCCTCCACTAAAAATTCTTTTTCGCAATCTTATTCTATCAATTGTCGGACAACTCCTCAAAATCAGGCGATGGAGCCGTAGCCTACCCCCCTTGATAAAATGGTAGTATTCTGCTACCATTCAAATATGGGGCAACCAGTCAAGATCGGAGACGAACTGATTCTGGACGCTCGGATGATCGGCAAGGTCAGCCATCGCTCTATTAATGGTCAAATCGAGTTCTGGGCGCAGTTGGGGGAGGCTCTTGAACCTCTACTTCAGGGCATTCAAGCGCTTGCCTTATTGAGGGCCAAGGCCGCTAAGCCGCTCTCCGCCTGCTTAAAATCCATTGACGCTCCTGCGGGCCGCCGCCGGGTGGCGGACTATCTGGAAGGCCAGCCGTTCCCTCATTACGAGTCGGCCCCGCATAAGCGCGGCTTGTTGATTCGAACGGACGCGGACGGATCCCGCACGGTGGGGCGATTCGTCAATCGCCGATTCCTGGCCGTGCGTTGAAGAAAGTCGTTGAGTTAGACCAGCGGCCAGTCTTAGTGGCCATCGCGGGCCCTAATGGAGCCGGTAAAACCACGTTCTATCATGCTCATATCGCTCCGGCAGCTTTAAGATACGTGTGCGCCGATATTCTGGCGCATGAATTGAAGATGGATGCCTATGCGGCGGCGAAAGCGGCGAATGCTTTGCGGCGATCTCTCCTCAAGCAAAAGGAGAGTTTCGCCTTTGAAACGGTTTTTTCCGATCCCGCAGGCGATAAGCTTCAATTCTTGAAAGAGGCCGCGAGTTCTGGATATAGGGTTGTGCTTTGTTTCATCGGGCTTGCGGATTGGGAACTCTCCGAAGAACGGGTCGCGATGCGCGTCTCTCAGGGCGGACATGATGTTCCCACTGATAAGCTGAAATCCCGTTTCCCTCGAATCATGACCAATTTAAAAGCTGCCATTGCCGAACTTCCACTTGTTTACCTATTTGATAACAGCAATTTAAGCAGGCCATTCCGAAAAGTCGCGGTATTCAGGGGCGGTCATGCGGTGGAAAAAGTCAACGATGCGCCGAAGTGGCTTGGATCGTTGAACATCTGGTGAATGATGGGACTACGATGAAATTTCATCAAAATCAACGGTTGACTGCCTGCATGGCCTGATCCGCATAGCGCGGGCCGGAGGTCGCCCCTTTAGGGATCAGTTGATCGAGGGTTTTAAGCTCCGCTTCGGTCAAAACAACCTGAATAGCCCCGATATTTTCTTCCAAGCGAGCGATGCTTCGAACTCCGAAAATGGGAACAATGTCTTCCCCTTGGGCCCGAACCCAGGCCAAGGCAATCTGCGCTGAAGTCGCATTTTTCTTCTTGGCTAAGGCTTCGATATGCTTGACTAAATCAAGGTTCTTATAGAAATTTTCTCCCTGAAAACGCGGGGTTGCTCTTCGATAATCGTCTTGGGCAAAATCTTCCGGCGATTTGAAGCGCCCGGTCAAAAAACCGCGGCCCAGAGGGCTGTAGGCGACAAAACCAATTCCCAGTTCTCGGACGGTTTTTAAAATTTCGTCTTCCGGGTCCCTGGTCCAAAGGGAATATTCCGATTGAAGGGCAGTTATCGGATGCGTGCGGTGAGCCCGCTCAATGGTCTTGGCCGCCGCTTCGGATAAGCCGAGATAGCGTACTTTCCCCGCCCGGACAAGATCCCCCATCGCCCCCACTGTTTCCTCAATCGGGACTGTCAGGTCGACCCGGTGTTGGTAGTAAAGATCGATGGTCTCCACTCCCAGCCTTTGAAGCGAAGCGTCGCAGCATTTCTTGACGTATTCCGGCCGTCCATTGACCCCTAAAAATTTTCCGTCCTCGTTTCTTTGATGTCCAAACTTAGTCGCTAAAACCGCTTGATTGCGCTGGCCTTTGACGGCCTTCCCAACTAAAATTTCATTTTTAAACGGGCCATACATATCGGCGGTGTCGATAAAGTTCATCCCTAAATCAATTGATTTTTGAATGACTTGAATCGAGTCCTTTTCGTCCGCCGGGCCGTAAAAATCGGACATTCCCATGCAACCCAGCCCCATTGCCGATACCCTAAGCCCGGTTTTCCCTAAAGCGACTTGTTTCATAAATTTCCTCCTCAACACAATTTAGCGCATCCGATGGCCGCGTGTGACTACGATGAGATTGTCGGGGTCAACCGCTCAAACCCAGCGTAGGGAAGCAGAGCTTTGGGAATAATCACGGACCCGTCTTTTTGCTGGAAGTTCTCTAAAATCGCGGCGAAAAGGCGTCCAATGGCCACCCCGCTTCCATTGAGGGTATGGACAAACTCCGGAGGCCCCTTCGGGGTTCTTCTAAAGCGCGCGTTCATCCGGCGCGCCTGAAAATCCCCGCAATCGGAGCAGGACGAAATCTCCCGGTATTTTTGCTCGGAAGGCATCCAGACTTCCAAATCGTAAGTTTTTCTTGAGGCAAAACCCAAATCTCCGGTGCAGAGTTCGATAATCCGATAGGGAATCTCAAGAGTCTTTAAAACCCTCTCCGCATCCTCGGTCAATGATTCTAAAGCCTTAAGCGAATCCTCGGGGCTCACCACCCAAACCAATTCAACTTTGTCGAATTGATGATTGCGGATGAGGCCTCGAACATCTTTGCCGTAAGAGCCCGCTTCCTGCCTAAAACAAGGGGTATAGGCCGTCATTTTTATCGGAAGAGATTCCACCGACAGGATTTCATCACGAACGAGATTAGTCAAGGGCACTTCCGCCGTTGGAATCAAATACATATCTCCGGCGGCTTGAGAGTTTTCTTTTCCCGGAGCTTCCAAATGATAAAGGTCTTCCTTAAATTTTGGAAGTTGGCCGGTGCCTTCCAAAATTTCAGGTTTGACCAGATAAGGCGGCCAGATTTCCTCGTATCCGGCTTTCTGATGGAGATCCAAGCTAAAGCGGACCAAAGCTCCCATCAACCGCGCGCCGGAGCCTCTCCAAAGGGAAAACCGTGATCCCGAGAGCTTTGCGGCCGCAGCAAAATCCAAAATTCCCAAATTTTCTCCGATGGTTTGGTGATCTAGCGGCTTAAAATCAAAGGAACCGGGTTTTTGACTAAAACGAACCGGACGATTATCCTCCTCATTTTTTCCACGGGGAACGCTTTCATACGGCAAATTCGGCAAACTCAAGAGCGTTTCTTTCAAGGGATAACTCAAAGCCGCTAAGGATTTCTCTTTTTCCTCCATCGTGGATTTAAGCAGTCCCACTTCTTCAAGCAGCTTTTTCGCTTCATCCACGGCGCCGGAAGCCTTCGCCTTCCCAAATGATTGAGACAAGGCGTTTCGTTTCGCCCGCAAGATTTCGACTTCCTGCAAAAGAGCCCGGTGATCAGAATCAATCTTAATAGCCGCTTCCACGCTGGAAACATAGCGCTCATTACGAGAACGCAGCAAATCTGAAACTTTCTCGGGAGTTTTTCTCAAAAGCGCGGGATCAATCATTTATTTATCTCCAAGCGGGGCTCTTCTTCCGCAATGCTTAAAAAAGATTGCGTCGTTTGGAGAGCCGAATCCTCTCCTTGTCTGGGCTCAATCATTACTTCCATCTTAATTTGACTTGGCTTCCAGCCTTCCAAGGAAAGTCTCTTAAAATAGTCTTTCACAGAATCAGTCACGTCAAAAATAATGGGAAGGCTTTGCCCAGATTTTAAAATCGGAACCCGCCGTTCATCCACCGCAAAGGGAATTGTCCAGCCATGATCGTTTTTTGGGTCGGCAGTCGAATAAACATTCGCGAAGAGCGCGTAGCGCAAGAGAATACCTTCCCGGCTTTCCCCATGATTGACAACGCTTAAAACCGCCCTCAAGCGCCCTTTCAGATACCCGTTTGGAGGCAAAATAATTTGGGTTACCGGAGAGGGCGCCCGCGTCTTTTGCTTGTCAATGATCCGCCAACTCCAAGCTCCAAAAGAAATAGAGGCGAAAGCCGGACTCACCCAAACGCCCAAGACCGCGGCTAAAATCGCGGTCTTGGGATTTAATTTTCTCATTCCGCCGGCGCCTCGGAAACTTCTATGGGCTCCGAAGCGGCTGGGGAAACGCGCGCGATTCCGTCCCCCTCGTCCATACGCACAAGCCTGACTCCCTGCGTATTGCGGGAAATAACCTTGATATCCTTGCAGCGAAGGCGAATCATCTTGCCTTTTTCGGTCATCACCATTAAATCATCCTCGTCGGTGACCAGTTTGACGCCGATAACCATGCCGTTTCTGTCAGTGGCCTTGATCGTGATGATCCCCGACCCGCCGCGATGTTGGCCTCGATATTCGGAAAGATCAGTTCTCTTTCCAAAACCGTTTTCGCAGACCGTCAGCAGGGTTTTTTTGCTGTCCGACGGAAAAGCTTCCATGCCGATCACTTGATCGCCCTTAT
>JAJZCM010000023.1 GCA_021846045.1 bacterium
GCGGAAAGCCGGATTCCCGGCCGAAGAGGATGCGTTCGGGCAGGACGAAGTATAGCCCGACGCAACTTAAAAAGTAGAGCCCGTGAGCGGGAAAAACTTTCGCGAACTGAGCGGTCGGCAGATTCTGGGACAAGATTGCAACTCTCGGAGCGGGCCCGCCAAAAAGCGCGAACCACCCGAGCATCGTCGCAGCGGCCGCGAGGGGGGCGATCCAGGCCTCGGAGAGGCGCGGGCGCTTGTGGCCGGAGCGGCCGAACTCGTGGAGAGCGATTGCTATGGGAAAGGCGACCATGTACTGGCGGCAGGCGATTGCCAAAGCGAATGACGTAGCGGAGAAACAATGCCTTCGCGCGCGGTACGCGGCCATCCCCAGGATGACGAAGAAGGCGGCCGGGATGTCCGTGTAGAGGTGGGCGCTCACCCCGAGGTAATACGGGAAAACGAGAAGGCCTGCGGCCGCGATGACGGAGCTTCTCGTTCCGGAGTCGCGCGGCATCCCGACCTCGAGGACAATGAGGAAAGAGAGGAGAACGTTCAAGGCCCGTCCGGCCGCGATGCCTTGGTGAAAGCAATGCTCGACCCATCCGAACATCAGGAACGGCAGGGGCGTGTTTAACTCGTTGTAAGAGCGCAGGTTCGCGAGCGTCGGCGCCCAGCGATGGCTGAAGAGAAGGCTGGTCGGCCAGAAATGCAGCTCGTCGAGCTTGGGAGCGAAGCGGAGCCCGCGCGTAAAAAGAAGGAGCCCCGCGTAGAGAAGCGTTGCGGCGGCGACAAACCATAGCCGCCGCTTGGCCAGGAGGCTCACGCCGCCATCAAAAGATCCAACTTTGTAGGAAGAATTAGATTGCTTCTCCATTTGAAGTCCGCCCAACAGCGTTCACTTTTAGAAGTATACCACATCACCAGTAATAAATCGGTTAACTTTTCAGGCTCATTTATGAATGAGAAAATGCTCTTCGTGCTTTCCCAAAATAATCTAAAATCGCCCGTCCTATAACACGACATAACATACGAAGAAGAACGATGCTCTTGTGTTGATTTTGCCAGATGCGGTTATTCGAAGTTATCACTTGATCAAAAAAGTCAATAAGTAATTCCTCGTTTGCGGCATTCCCGGGGTGAAAATTTAACCCAAAATCGACTGCGAATCCCTTTATATGATTTTGACCATAAATGCCGATGTGTTGAATATAGCTTTGTTTAGTACATAACAATCGTAATCCCTGTTCAGCGAGGTGGGCAGACCACTTATAATCATAGCTGGGGCCGAGGGGGATTTTTTCGGTTATTGATTGGAGAACTCTTCGATTAAAAACAACGCCTGCCGCTCCAAGGGTTTTCTTTTCCAGCCATTTTTGTCCAGAGATAGTGACCGTTCTAATAGAGGGATGAGCGATTGAATTGTAAAGGCTGAACACTCCGTCGCAGAGTGGCGCAAGCGAATGAATCTGTTCAACAATCGATGGATGAAATATGAGATCAGAATCGGCGGAGACAAAAATATCGTCTTCTGTCGCGAGAAAATCACGATACATTTGACCCATATTTATATCGGCGCCGCCATTCTTTTTTCGTACAAGAATAGTTTTAGCCAAAGGAAATAATTGTCGAAGAAAATCCGGGGTAAATTCGCTGCTGCAATCATCATAAATTCTAATATTGCAACGTTCAATATCGTTAACAGCTGCAAGCGACTTCGCCATCTTGCGAAGAACTTCCAAGCGATTGAAAGTTGTTACTCCAAAAGTGATTCTCATCATTGCGGTTTGCTAGGCCTTGCCGGGCCTAGTATCAGCGGGCGGTTTTCTCAAGGCATGACTCGTTGAAGCCGCGATGACGGAGCTTCTCGTTCCGGAGTCGCGCGGCATCCCGACCTCGAGGACAATGAGGAAAGAGAGGAGAACGTTCAAGGCCCGTCCGGCCGCGATGCCTTGGTGAAAGCAATGCTCGACCCATCCGAACATCAGGAACGGCAGGGGCGTGTTTAACTCGTTGTAAGAGCGCAGGTTCGCGAGCGTCGGCGCCCAGCGATGGCTGAAGAGAAGGCTGGTCGGCCAGAAATGCAGCTCGTCGAGCTTGGGAGCGAAGCGGAGCCCGCGCGTAAAAAGAAGGAGCCCCGCGTAGAGAAGCGTTGCGGCGGCGACAAACCATAGCCGCCGCTTGGCCAGGAGGCTCACGCCGCCATCAAAAGATCCAACTTTGTAGGAAGAATTAGATTGCTTCTCCATTTGAAGTCCGCCCAACAGCGTTCACTTTTAGAAGTATATCACATCACCAGTAATAAATCGGTTAACTTTTCAGTCCCATCTTGCATTGGATAATTCTGATATATTGTAAGATAGATTTTTATGCGGCTATTCATCGACTGCTCTGAAACCAATCTTTCGGGCGGAAAAGGTGGAATCCAGCGCACTGTCCGCCGCTTGGCCGAACTCGGCCCCAAGGTTGGAGAGAGTCTCGGCGTTTCCTGTATTCCAATCATTGTCCGGGAGAATAAGATCGCACCGATTCTTAAGTTGCGTCCGAGAGGAAACCGGCTGTACTCGCTATTGTCCTCGCTGTACGGCTCAATTCGCCGTTTCGCGCCGGGTTTGAATCTGGTCAAGGGTCCGCTATCCCGCGCGGCGAGGCGTGTTCTTCCCGCCGCCGACCGCGCTTCCTTAAAGACGGAACCAATTGAATTGCGCGCGGAAGACATAGTCTTTTTTCCCGACTCAACGTGGCGGGCGCCGATTTGGGATGTCGTTGCCGCGGCCAAATCTCGGGGCGCCAAGGTCGGCTTTATGATCTATGATTTGATTCCAATTCGCCGTCCGGATTTTTATCCGGACGTTGACACCGAGTTGTTTTCCCGCTGGATGGAGCGCGTCTCCCGTGAGGCCGATTTTTATGTTGCGATAACGCAAGCGGTTAAAGAAGATCTCGCCGATTATCTTGAGGCCAACGGCCGTTTTCAGGCGCCGACGCTTGTTTTTCCTCTGGGAGCGGATTTTGATGGAGCGAAACCGGCCTGCGTTCCTTGCTCGCGAAGCGAGCGCGTGCCGAAGCATCTCCAGGAAAGACGTTATGATTCGGCGCCTGCAGAGGCCCACGCGGCCCTGCTGGACGCGATGAGCCCCGCTGGAGAGACCTTTATCACGGTCTCAACGATCGAGCCCCGCAAGAATCACGCCGGGCTTCTCGAGGCTTTCGATGCCGCGTGGGCTGCGGGATCGAAAGCCAAACTGTGCCTGATCGGAAAAAAAGTTTGGCTTTGTGACGAATTGATTGAGCGGATCAAAAAACATGAGCGGTTTGGGAAGTCGCTGTTTCTTTTTCATGATCTTAATGATGCGGAACTTGCCTTTTGCTATGCCCATGCGGCGGCCGCAATCTCGCCGTCATTAATGGAGGGCTTTGGGCTTCCTGTCATCGAGGCGTTAAGCGCGGGGCTGCCTGTTCTCGCAAGCGATATTCCCTCTCATCGGGAAATAGGCGGAAAATTCTGTCGCTATTTCGATCCCTGCGATTTTCAAAGTCTGGCGCGCCTGATTCTCGCTTGGGGAACGCCCTCCCTGCCTGCGGTTCGCCCCGCGGCAGAATTTCACTGGCCGTCATGGGAAGAAAATGTGCGGGGTCTTGTTTCCGCAATCGCCGGTCTTTTCGGGACCAAACAAAGCGCGGAAAGGGTGTGAACCTCGATTCTTGACGGCAAGGCTGGCGCCGCAGAGTTTGGCCTTGGGGCTTTCGTTGCAAGCCCTTATGAAAACCCGGGACGTTGTTATTTTTAGGTAAACCCGATTTCACTCATGAGTTGTTTAAGGTTATAATTAAATCACACGTGAGCGGCGCGAATGCCAGACTGATGAAAAACCCTAAAAAAATCGCAATCGTTTACGATTGGCTGGTCTCTTGGGGGGGCGGCGAAAGAGTTTTGCGCCATGTCTTTAATTTATACCCGCGCTCGACAATTCACGTTCTCGTTTCCGATCCTGGAATGATCCAAGGAACGGAGTTTCAAAAAGCGCGAATTATCAACTCAAGACTTCAATATTTTCCGATGGCGAGGCGTTATTACCGCCAATATTTGGCTTTCTATCCCTGGGCCGTTCAAGGGTTTGATTTGTCCGGCTACGATTTGATTCTCTCCATCAGCCATGCGGCGGCTAAAGGAGTCCGCGTTTGTCCGGGGCAAACGCATTTGTGTTACTGCTTTACGCCCATGCGCTATGCCTGGGATTTGAGGGATCAATATATGAGCTCCCTGGACCCCGTTCGCCGGACCGTGGCGGGCCTGATTCTTAACCATTTGAAATCTTGGGATTTTGAGTCTTCCAAGAGGGTCTCGGCTTTCGCGGGAATTTCTCATTTTATTTCCAATAGGATTTACCGGGCTTACGACCGACAGGCGCGCATCATTTATCCCGGCGTGGAAGTTGGGCGTTTTGTGGAGTCCGCCGAAAAAGGAAAATATTTCTTAACGGTGTCCCGGTTTGTTCCCTATAAAAAAATCGATCTCATCGTCGAGGCTTTTTCCGAGATGGGTTTGCCTCTTAAAGTTATTGGAGACGGCCCCGAGCGGAGTCGTATTCTAAAAAAAGCGGGTCCAACAGTTGAATTCTTGGGGGCTCTTGGGGATGCGGAGGTCGCTCATTTTATGCAGGGCGCGAGGGCTTTTGTTTTTGCGGCTCTTGAAGATTTCGGAATAGCTCCTGTCGAAGCCTTGGCCTGTGGGACGCCGGTTATTGGCTTTGGGGTGGGTGGGTTGGCGGAGACGGTGAGAGATGGCCTTGACGGAGTTTACTTTATGGAACAAACCGCGCCGAGTTTAAAGAGCGCGGTTGAAAAATTTATGTCCATGGAAAGAAAATTCGATTTTCGTGTTCTGCGGCAGCGTGCCGAGGAGTTTTCTGTTCCTCGGTTTCACCGTGAATTTAAAGAATTTGTTGATTCAAATATTCGCTCTAATCCCGGCCTGGCATAAAAATATTTTCAAAAATCTTGAGAGATTCTTGCGCGCATTTTTCCCAAGTGAACTCTTGGGCGCGCAAGAGGCCTCTTGAACGCAGATTTTCGCGCAATTTTGCGTCGTCTAAAACGCGGCAGACTTGATTGAAAATATCCTCATCATCGGCGGGGTCGCAGTAAAGAGCGGCTTCCCCACAGGCTTCGGGAATGGAAGCGGCGCTAGAGGCAATGACAGGGCACCCCAAGGCCATGGCCTCCAAGGGGGGAAACCCAAAGCCTTCGTAAAACGAAGGGAAAAGAAAGCAAGCGGCCGCTTCGTAAAGAGCCCTAAGTTCCGCGTTGCTGGGGCGTCCGATATGTTGAACATGAGACAATTCTTGTCCGCCAGCATGTCCAAAGACGCGTGTGTTTTTCCCTCCTGCCGCGACAACGGAGACGTTTTTACCCCGATCCATCAGCTTTTGGGCCAGGCGATCAACAGCCGCAAAATTCTTGTAGCGATTGGCGGTGCTGACGGCTAAAATAAAAGGCTTTTGGCTGAGATTGTTGCGCTTAATAATGCTGTCATCGGCGGGGCTTGATAAAATATGTTCGATTCCCGGGTAGACGACGCGCGTTTTATCTTCTTTAAAGCCGCAAAGCCTGATGAGTTGGTCCTTGGAAAATTGAGAACAGGTGATGATGGCCCGGGCGATTTTACCGGCGGCGAGTTGATTGGGTTTTCGCCAAGCGCGGAAGAGAAAAGAGAATGCTTCCGGATGGGCAAAAACCACCGCGTCATAGATGGCCGTGATTTGCCGGGAGTGACCATAAGGCATTGCGTTGCAGGGATTAAACAGCCATTCGCCCCGCGCATGCCAAGGGAGTTCCAGTTGTTCCCAGGCGTTGCCGGTTAAAAAGCCCACCTCTCGCAAGGGAATGTTCTTAAGAGAAAGCCGTCTGTTAGTATTGCGGGGCGCTAAGATTTCCAAAGACCAGCGGGATGCGCGCGGTTCTTGGCCAAGCAAGCGGTCCAAGGCTTTGACCAATTCTTCCGCGTAGCGCTGGGCGCCGGTCACGGTTTGGGATAAAAAACGTCCGTTGATTAAGAGTCGCCGTAGGGTTGGGGACGTCATAACTTTTTAAAAGCCTTTACCCTTCATTGGGACCGTTTTAAACGCCTCGATGGCGAGGAAAAGCGCCCGCTTTGAGATACTCCTTGATGAGGGCCTGATAAGGAATATGGATTTCATTAGCCTGCTCTTTGATGCGGCTGAGCAGATATTCTGGCAGGCGAATCGATATCGGGCGAGACGTCGGCTTGAGATTTGGGAAACTCACGCGCGCAAAATCTTTCGACTGATAATGTCTGGAGAGATCGGTCGCGGCCCAAAATCTCCGCTCTTCGCTTTCATTTTTAAATCGTGGGACCTTAAGCGGCTTTTTCATAGAGTGGAATCTCCTTCTTATTGGCCTGTCTGGCCGAAATGACTCGAATTTTCATCTTCCGTTTCGTAAAAACGATGAATAAAAGCCGGTCTCCCTTTGTCTTTCCAAGAAGGATAAAACGCTCCTCTCCATGAGAATGAAGAGCGTCCTTCATTAAAACCTTCCGTCCATCGAAAAAGGCCTCTTCGCTTTCCGTATCTTCGACGCGATGCTTGCGGTTCTTGCCTGCGTTTCCGCCATCCCAATCGAACTCCGATGATTCCGCATCGCTGATCATGTATATACTCTATTATACACCTAGGCGCGTAACTTCGCAAGCCTCCCCGCAGTCTCTTTATTGAGCTTCCTCGTCCAATTTGTGGAGAGGCCTTTTTGAAAACCCGCTGTCAGTTTTGGCGAGAACTTCCACCTTTTGCTTGGCCTCTTCCAGCCGCTGGGAAAGCTCCCTTGCCAGGGACACGCCCTTTTCAAAAACCTCAAGGCTTTCCTCGATGCCCTTGTCGCCGGCTTCCAGCGCCTGAACATAGTTTTCCAGCTTTTTTAAGGACGCCTCGAAGGATTCTTTTTTTGGTTCTTTAGTCTCTTTGCTCATGTTCTTTGACCTCGCAGAAAATTTCGCCGTGACTTAAGCGAAGTTGGATGATGTCTTTGACTTTGACATCCTTATCGGAGCGAATGATTTTAAGACTCGGCCACTTGCGGGCAACCGAATACCCTCGCGCGAGCGCCTTGAGAGGGCTCAAGGCGTCCAAACGCCCGCTTTGAAGCGAAAAATTTTTATCGAAAGACTCGATTTTGGCGTTAATTGCGCGCAAAAGTTCGGCCTCGGCTTCATCCAGGCGGCGGGTGAATTCCTCATACATGCGGCGCGGGCTTTTGAGAAAAGGATGTTGGGACAAGGCCTTAATCTTGTGTTCCAAAATTTGAAGCAAGTTGGCCATGTTCCGGGCGAGCGAACTCCGTAGAGATTCCAGATTTTGCCTGACGCTCCGCGCGTCGGGAACGGCCATTTCGGCCGCAGCCGACGGCGTCGGCGCGCGCAAGTCGGAGACGAAATCCGTTATCGTAAAATCGGTCTCGTGCCCGACGCAGGAAATGACGGGAATTTTAGAGGCGGCAACGGCGCGGACGACAATTTCCTCGTTAAAGGCCCATAAATCCTCGAGGCTTCCGCCGCCGCGCCCGACGAGCAAGACATCGGTTTCCGGAAAATGAAAATTAAAATCCTTCACCGCTTCGGCGATTTCCGGCGCCGCCGCGTCCCCTTGAACCTGGACCGGAAAAATGAGAACATGAATTTCCGGCCAACGGCGGGTCAAGACGTGCACGATGTCCTGAATGGCCGCGCCTTGAAGAGAAGTGACGACGCCGACGGTTTGGGGGTAGGCCGGAATGGGTTTTTTCCTCGCGGGGTCAAAGAGCCCTTCTTTTTCCAGCTTGGCTTTGAGCTGCTCAAAAGCCAGCTGCAAGCCGCCTTTCTCAAGCGGCTCGATGGAAGAAAGAATCAACTGGAGGTCTCCCCTTTTCGTGTAAACCGAAACGCGGCCTCTGACTAAAACCTTGAGCCCATCCTCGGGCTTGAATTTAATTCCCGTCGCCGCTCCGCGAAAAAGAACCGCCGGAATTTGGGAGTCGGCGTCTTTGAGGGTCAGATAGGTGTGCCCGGACGGGTAGAGCCGGCAATTGGAAATTTCACCCTCAACCCAAACCTGGGGATAGGTTTGTTCGAGCAAATCGTGAACCTGGCTGCAAAGTTCCGAGACCGACAGGGCCTTGGGCCGTGAAGAGGTCGGGTTCATTTGCGAAGGGAGATGAACGACTTGATTAAGTCCGGCGGATATCCGATATCGAGGACTTTAAGGCGCCCGACGTTTTTTTGGGAATGGGGGAAAAGAAGACCGCGCTTGGGAAGCCCGAGGGTCAGCGTTTCCGTCGCGATAATAAAAGCGCCGCTGTGATATCCCGTGTCGGGGTTGATTCCGGAAGGGATGTCGATGGCGATGACCGGTTTTTTCGAGCGCGAGATTTCTTGAATCATGAAATGCGCCGCTCCCGTGGGTTTTCCGCTCGATCCGGTCCCTAAAATGGCGTCAATGATAAGGAAAGATTTCTCAAGCTCCTTTAGAAACGGCCCGTTTTCCTCAAAGGGAGAGACGACCGCCCCCGCTTTTTGGGCCCGTTCCATTTGGGCGAGAAACAAGGGCGGATAGGCCGCGTCTTTTTTGGGGGGGCAGACGAAAGCCGAAACTGAAAACTTTTCCTTGGATAAAATTCGGGCGATGACCAGCCCGTCACCGCCGTTTAATCCTCGTCCGCAGGCGATGGCGATTTTGGATTGGGGTAAAAGCCCGGCAAACCGCATAATTTCGCGGGCTGCGGCTGTTCCCGCGTTTTCCATCAATTGTTCCCTGGCGATTCCGTGGCGTTCTTCCGCCCATCGATCTAAAAGGCGCATTTCAGCCGAAGTGGCCGCCGGAAGCCCGTCAAAATTTTCCGAAATAATTTCTTGTCCCATTAAAATTTAATGCAAGAAAAATCCAGAGAGGCTGAGAATCAGAAAACAGATTCCGAAAATGAGAAACGCGGCGTAAGGCGTTAGAATCAAGAGCCAGGCCTTCGGTCCGGAAAAGCGGTAAACGCTTTTGACCCCCCGGGCTTTGAGCGCGAGATTTAAGAATCCGGCGGCGGCCAGCGCCGGAAAAGAAAGATAGTGAAAGGCGTTCGGAATCAAGAAGATAAAAGCCGCTACAATCGCGAGGGCCCAGGAGAAATCGGCGAGCCCGAAATAAACGATGATGGCTTTCGCGGTTTTTGGCGGCAAGGCCTCGGGGCTCTTCATCGAGACATACAGGTGAATCAGGGCGGCCCACAAAAAGGCCGCGAAAAGATTCCAGAGAAAAATTGAGCCTGTCCTAGCGATAAAAAAGGCAAGTCCGCCGGTTTTGAGGCTGTCCCAAAAAGACAGGGAAACGGCCGCTGTCAGGAAACCCAAAAAGGCCAGGGCCATGGGCGGGCGCGCCAAAATCGCCTCTTGGGCTTTTTCCGGCGACTCCAGATAATCGTAGAAAATTTCGGAAAGGGCCATGGGTCAATATCCCGTCCATAAATATTCCAGCCCCGCGCGCGGCATCGAAATTTTGCCGATCAAAGACGCGCTTGAGAGAGGCCCGCCCATGAATTTGGAATTGATTAGGCTTAAAATTTGGTCGAGATTTCCGTGCCCGCGAATAACTTGGGGCTTTCCGGAAACGCCGCCAAGCTTCGCGGCCAAGGCTACCGCATCGTGAAAATCTCCCAATTGATCGACGAGATGGAGCTTCAACGCCTGGTTTCCCGAAAAAATGCGCCCGTCGGCGATGGGGCGGAGTTTTTCAATGGGGATATTCCGTCCGAGGCTGACTGCGGATAGAAACTGTTCGTAAGTGTCATCAATGATTCTTTGGAGAAGACGCTTTTCCGCCGGCGTCATCGCGCGGGCGGGAGAACCGATGTCTTTAAATTTTCCGGATTTTATGGGGGACATCTTGACCCCGATTTTCTGGAACAACCCTTGAAGGTCGGTCGCGTCGAAAATGACGCCGATAGAGCCCGTGAGAGTTCCCGGATGGGCGACGATTTTGTCGCAGGCGGAGGCGATGTAGTAGCCGCCGGAAGCGGCGACATCGCCGAAAGAGGCGACAAAGGGAATATGCCTGGTCTTGCGGATGCGAAGAATTTCGCTGTAGAGTTCCTGCACCGCGCCGACCGAGCCTCCGGGAGAGTTGATGTCGAGGATAATGGCCTTAACCCCGCGGGTGTCGGCGAGTTTGATGATTCGTTTTTCCCAGCCCTCGGCGCCGGAACTGCTCCAAGGATGCCCGTCGTCGGAAAAGCCAATCGGCCCATGAATGGAGACGACGCCGATCTTGTCTCCCTTGGAAAGGGCCAGGAAATTTTCCGACAAGTTTTCGATGCCGGAGTTGGAGTTTAAGGGGCGGTTTTTTAAAACTAGGACTAGCCCCAATAAAACCGTCAAGGCGTAGACGGCGATTAGAGATTTGACCAGCCTTTTTTTAACCGGTTGATTTGTCAGCGGGCTTTCGGGAACGGGTTCGTAAATGGGGTTATCCATGTCTTTTCCTTTTATGAGGGCGCTCTATGTTTATTATGATTTTTTAACCTGATTTATGTCCACGACTTGGTTTCTTCCGCGAGACTTTGCCTCGTAAAGGGCCCGGTCGGCTTCGGCGACTAAGGCCATCGGGTCAAAAGCGTCTCGGGGAAAATGAGAGATGCCGATCGAGACCGAAATAGAAATCGTCTCGAAGGCGATGGAAAACTTCTCGGCTTCTATCGCGGCCCGGATGGTCTCGGCCTTTCTAAAGGCTCCAGCGGGTTCGGCTCTAGGTAGGATGACGACAAATTCCTCCCCGCCGTAGCGGGCGACAAAGTCGGTTTCATAGACCGAGGCGTTTAATATCTCGCCGACTTTTTTTAAAACCTGATCCCCGAAGGGGTGCCCGTAGCGGTCGTTTAAGTTTTTAAAGTGGTCAATGTCGAGCATCAAGACTCCAACCGTGGTTTTAAAGGTTCGCGCGCGGACGATTTCATGGCGGAGCCTTTCCTCGAATTCTCCTCGGCGATGCGCTCCCGTCAGGCCGTCGATGCGGGAAAGGTTTTCCACGTCTTGAAAGAGCTTGAGCCGTCTGAAGGCGAAGGCGATTTCGCCGGCGAAGATTTTGGAATTTCTTAGAAATTCTTCGGAGTTGGTCCCGTGCGGAATCTTGGCGTAGAAAAGCCCCAGAACTTCTCCGTTGTCCTCGAAGGGCGTCATGATCGCCTCTTCCGGGGAATGAATTAGGCAGGCTTGGCGATAGGAGAGGGAATTTTGATCGAGGCATCTCCTGAGCGAAACGGCGGAAGAACCGGGAGAATCATGAAGGCCGCGGCATAAGAGGGCGTCGAAATCGTCGCTTCCGGCCGAGGATCCGACGTAAAAAGAATACGCCGTCGCTCCCAGATACTGCTCGACGGCTGATTCAAGGATGGGTTTGGTGTCTTCCCATCCCAGGGCCTGGGCGAGGCTTTTGACCACGCCGTAAAGGGCCAAGGTCTTTTTTTGCTCGCGCTCGATTTTGACGCTTTCAAGCTTGAGATCGGATAAGCGGGAGAATACTCCTTCGGATTTGGCGATCAAATCTTGAAGGGAAGCCTTGGACGAGGCGTCTTTTTTTTGGTCCTTGGCGTATTCCGTGTAAGCCCAAAAAGACGCCGCCGCCGACCATAAAGCGCAGACCAAGGCTGCCGCCTTAAGATTGAGCGGAGAGGCCAGGGAGGTCAGGGCGCCCAGGAAAAAAATAAATCCCAAAGCGCCCCAGAGAGAACGCTTCGGGGAGAACTTGGCGCTCCAGAAAATCAGGCCTGGAGAGGCGCAGAGAAACGGAAAGGCCCAGTAAAAATAATCGGCGCCGGCGGGCAGAGAATTCATCCCACCACCTGGTTTCGCCCGCCGTGCTTGGCTTGATAGAGCCTCTCATCAGCGACGCGGATGATTTGGCTGGCGGTTGTCGCATCCTGCGGGAAACTTGCCACCCCCAAGCTGATTGTCACCGAACTTTTTTCCCCTTGAAAGAAAAAGGGCTGGGCGGCGACCCTCAGCCTCAAACGATTGGCGATTTCCACGGCTTCTGTCCGCACGAAATTGGGCAAAATCAGGCAAAATTCCTCGCCGCCGTATCTGGCCGCGTAATCAACCGGGCGGGCGAATGAATTAAGAATAGCGGAAACGGTTTTAAGAAGAGAATCCCCGGCCTGATGCCCGTAGCGGTCGTTGTAGGATTTAAAATGATCGATGTCTATCATAATCAAGGATAACGGCGTTTGGCTGCGGCCGGCGCGCAGGAGTTCTTCTTGAAGTTTGGTTTGAAAGGCCCGGTGGCTGTAGAGTTGGGTCAAGGGGTCCCGCACCGATTGGGCTTGAACCTGCTCGTAGAAGCGGATGTTCTCAAGGCTCATGGACGCCATAGCGACGAAGAGTTCAGCCGCTTTCGCTTCTTCCGCGCCGAAGGCGTCAGGCTCCTTGGAGGTAATTTTAAGAAATCCCGCCGGCTGGCGCATGACCTTGACCGGAATGGCCAATCCCGAGCGGTAGGGAGATAAGAGTTCCTGAAAACGCTTGTCCGCCCAAGCGTCTCTGACGAGCGTCGGCGCGTTTCTCGTTTGGGCGAAGTTAAGAAGCGGATCTTGGCCGGGGGACGCGACGAGTTCGACTTGAGCTGAGGGAAAACGCGAAGAGAGAATCGAGATCAAGCGATCATGAACCTCGGGGGCCGACAGCGTGTTCCCGAGGATTTTGGCGCTGGCCGTCAGGTTCTGGGCGTTTTGAATTTGGGATAAGGCTTTGGCGCGATAGGCCTGATAATATTCGACATCCCTTTCTTCATCGGCGATTTTAAGGCGAAGCGCGTTGACTTTGAGCTCGCGGTCCCGGCGAGAGCTCAAAACTGTATTTTGATAAACGCCCCAGGAAAATTGAAAAGTCCACAACGCTCCCAATTCAAAGAAAATCTCGTGGTTCCAAGGAGATTTAAGGTGGGAGGCTGAAAGAAGAGCGACGACTGAAATTAAAAAGAGAAACACGAAAGGCAATTCCCTTTCTTGCCGCAGGCCCATCCATAAAAAAATAAATCCGTAGAGGGGAAATAAAACGGAGGCCAAATGCGGAGAGGAGACGGAAGCGGAAGCGAGGGCGAGAAAAACCAAGCCCGAGAATGTCAGGGTCAGCGTGCGAGAGGGCATTTAGTTTGTCTTAAAATAAAGTAACTACTCACGTCACCCCGACGAAAGTCGGGGTCCAGAGTAGCGATCTTCTGGATTCCGGCTTTCGCCGGAATGACGAACCTGAGCAATTAATAAATAAAAACCGTGGAGGTGGCGGGAATCGCACCCGCGTCCAAAAGAGGTCGACCCAGGTCACTACAGGCTTAGTCCGGCTTTAGTTTCATTCGGGGAAAACAGCCGAACGAGTATCCCTGAACTATTCCCGTTGTGTCTTTGGGCCCCTTTGACGGAAAAAGCAAAAGGGGTCCGCATCCCGCTCATGACGTCGGAACCCCCCCAGCGGGCGTCAGGGACCGACGTAGGTCATCCGCGGTTTAGGCAGTGGCCCAGGCTAACTGTGTGTTAGCTTTTCTTGTTTTGACCTGATTTTATCCTGGCTTAGGTCTTCCAGGGCCTGCGACCGAGGGTCCGTCCACTCCTGTCGAACCTGATTCACCCCCGTCCCTTCATTATAACAGACCCCCGCTCTTTCTTCAATGCCAAAATGTTTCCGGTAACAAAAAAGCAAAATTAAATTAAAAAGATATAATCACGTTATGGATGGGAGTCGCGAAGTTTCTCCGTTGCCTTCGGTGGGCGATTTAATCAGGGAAACTTGGCCTCTTTTCAAGGCGCGCTTCTGGGCCTTGATGGCGGCCGGGGGCTTAGGCGGAATTCTGACGATCGTCGCTGGAATTATTCCCACGGGCCTTGTCCTTTTGATTTGGTTCGGCACGGGATATTCGCATTTGTGGCTGTGGGCGGCGGCGGGAGGCCTTTCGGTTTTCCTGGCTTTGTGGGGAGTCAGCTGGACGCAGGTCGCCTTGATGGAAGTCGCCCTGGGAAACTCCAGGGACGTTCTTTCCATCTACCTCTGGTGTTGGAACAAATTGACGCCCTTTTCCTGGGCGTGTCTTTTAGCTTTTCTTTCCGCGATCGGCGGAATTTATCTTCTCGTCTTGCCGGGAATTTTCCTGGCTTTCTCCTTAAGTTTCGTTCCATTTATCTTCGTCTCGGAAAATATCGGGGGACTGGAGTCCCTGCAAAGAAGCTTGTTTTACGTCAAGGATCGCTGGATGGCGGTGGCCGGGCGGCTCATTTTCATCAGCTTGTCGGCGTGGCTTTTGTCTAAAATTCCGATCTTGGGCCTTTTTTCCGGCATCGTGACCTTTCCCTTCGCGCTTATTTTCACTTCCCTTCTTTATCTTCATCTAAAGAAAACCGCAGGGCCGCCGGAAGCCTCCTACGGGAAGAAATTCCTTTTGGTTTCGTTTGCCGGACTTGTGATTCCCGTCCTTTTCGCTTTTCGCTTGGCGGCTTTATGGCCTTTGATCCACCGGCGCTTCATGAGCCAGGCGCGGGCGTCTTTATCGAGCTACCAAGGGATGTTGGGGCCATGAAAGCTATCAAGAAAAAAATTCCTTTGACCTTGGGTCTTCTTCTTTCCGGCGCCATCCTGTTTTATCTTTTTTCAAAACATTTCGCGGATGTTGAAACCATTGGGGATAAAATCGAATGGGTTTGGGTGTGGGTTTCCGTTTTTTGCGCTTTTGGCAGCTACTCAATGGCCGGTTTTGCTTTGGAAGAGGCGCTCTTGATTTTCGAGCATGAGCTTCTTTTGATGGAATCCTTGGGAATCGCCTTGGTTTCAACAACCATCAATTATTTCATCTCAACTGCGGGCGCCAGCGGCTTTGCCTTGAAAGCGCATTTGCTTAGAAAGCGCGGCGTTCCCTACGGGACGACGGTCTTGGTCTCGGTCCTAAGTTCCGTCATTCTCTATTTGGTTTTGGCCTTGATTCTAGCCCAAGGCCTTCTCTATCTGATTTTACATCTCCATGGAACAACGATCGCAGTCATGGAAAGCGCGGTGGGGCTTTTGATTCTGCTTGCCATCAGCGTTCCGGTCTTGGTTTTTTTGTTCAGCCGAGGCATTCGCGGAAAAATCATGAAGCGTCTCTCGACGGGGGTCGAGCGCGGAATTTTCTTTTTTCTTAAAACCGGAATTCCGAAAGAAAGTTTCGAGGCTTTTGAAAGGCAGCTCGAAGAGGGTCTGTCTCGAGTTCGCCAGGGCCGCGTGCGCTTGACGCGAATGATTATTTTTACCGGAGCGGACTGGGTTTTCTTGATGAGTTCCCTTTATTTCGCTTTTCGGGCGGTCGGCGTGAGCCTCTCGGTCGGCTATTTGACGGCGGGGTTTACCATGGCGATGGCGGCGATGCTGGTGCCGGTGTTGCCGGCGGGACTAGGCATTATGGAGGGGTCCATGGCCGCGGTTTTCTCCGGTTTCGGAGTGGATTGGGACAAGGCCTTGGTGGCGGCCCTTCTTTACCGCTTGGCCTGTCAGGCTATTCCGGGCCTTATGAGCGTTTTCGTCTTTTGGGGGCTTAAGATTTCAGAACCTTCGCTCAGTCGTGAAGCCATGGTCAACGAACAGAATCGGGAAGGAAATTCCCTCTGCGAAAAATAAAAGGAGACAATCATCATGGAATCGAAAGAAACAATCGTGATTAGTTCTGGCGCTCGCACGCCGATTGGGCATATGGCGAGATCCTTGTCCGGCCTTAAAGCCGAGAATTTAATGGTGATGGCGGTTCATTCCCTTCTTAAAAAATCACGGCTTCCAAAGGAAGCGGTTGATGGAGTCTTGGTTGGATGGGTTGGGCAAAACTTTTCCGCTCCTAACATCGCGCGCGTGACCGCGCTTCACTGCGGGCTTCCCGAAAAGACCCAGGCGGTCACGGTACAAAATAACTGCATCTCCTCTATCGAATCCATCGCTTCCGCTGCGCGCTTTATCCATTGCGGGGAAGGCGAACTTTATATCGCGGGCGGAACCGAATGCATGTCGCGGATGCCTTATTCCATTGAAGGTTCCCGAGGTCTTAAGGAACTTAGGAGTTTTGACACCGTCAAGGCCAAATGGGCCGGGCTTTTGGAAAGTTCGGAAGTGGCGGTCGTCGATTCCTTGGAACAGGGCTTGACCGACCCGGTTAAAAAAATCAACATGGCCGCGACTGCGGAGGTTTGTGCGCAGATGTACGGCATTACTCGTCTTGAGGCGGACGATTACGCCCGCGAGAGCTTCCGCCGCGCGATTTCCGGCTGGAAGGCGGGCTTTTATGATTCTCATGTGGAGAAGGCCCAGGTCCAAGACAACGTCGTCTTGGATAAGGACGAATATCCTTTCCTGAGAGAAGACCTGGTGGAAAAGCCGCGGATGTTTGAGAAGGCGCCGCTTCTTTTTGACGGACCGTCTTATACGCTCAAAAATTTCTACGCCGATTATGGAAATTACATCGAAGGCAGGCAATATAAAGAAGGCGACAAGGGTACGGTTACCTTGTTTAATTCCTGCGGGCGTTCCGATGGCGCGGCGGCAACCATTGTCTCAACCGAAAAGAAAGCCAAGGAGTTAGGGCTTGAGATTTTAGCCAAGATCAAGGGCTGGGGCTTTTATGGAAACAACCCCGCGCACATGGGCGTTTCTCCGGCCTTGGCCGCTCCGGTCGCCTTAAAGCGCGCGGGAATTTCGTTTAACGATCTCGACCAAATCGAGCTTCACGAGCCCTTCGCGGCGACGGTTTTGTCCATATTTAAGATTGGCCGCGAGTTGTTCGGGCATGATTGGAAGGCGAAATTTGACGCGGGCGCCTTGAACCCGAACGGGGGCTCTCTTGCCTTGGGGCATCCCTTGGGCGCGACCGGAACCCGCCTGATGCTCAACTTAATGTACGCTCTTAAGAAAAACCCCAAGGGCCGCTACGGGATGATCGCGGCCTGCGCCGGCGGCGGCATGGGCGGGGCGATGGTCATCGAGAAATATAATTCTTAAATACTGTCCGCGTTGAGGACGTGATGGCTGGAAATCGAATTGCAAATAAAAACTCCGGCATAAAGACCCGCCAACGCTAGGGCCGCTCCCGCGATTTTAAATCGTGGAATGGCCCAAAAGCCGATGGCGGCGCTAAGAATTGCGCCCAAAGCGGCGGAAAAGCTTGAAAGCCACGCGCTTTTTGAATCCCGGAAGCTGAGAATAGTTCCAGGAAAAGATGAGAGAAAAAGTAGCGCGGCCGCCCCGCCAAAAAGAGAAATCCATGCGAAATTCAGCGGATAGCGGTTGCCCATCAGTTTGATGACCACGGACCCGGCGAGAGAAAACGTTATCCAGGAGGCGAGGAAAATCAGGGGGGAAAACTGAAGAAACTTTTTCCATATTTTCTTTTGCTTTTCCCGAACGCTCGAAAGGGGGCCTAAAACTATGCCGATGACGGCGGAGGCGACCAAGACCGGCCTAAAAATCGCGGTCTGGTAAGCGCTGTAAAAACCAAGTTCACGGGGGCTTAAATGCCATGAGACCATGAGCACCACCAAGGATTCGGCGCCCACCATGCAGCCCCATCCCATGAGATTTGGACCGGCATAGTCCCAGACATCGCGGATGGCCGAAAAGGAAAAAACAGGATGAATAAAATTCCGGATTTCATAGAGACATAATAAAGTTCCCAATAGACAGCCCAAACTCATGGCTCTGAGGAGCAAAACGAAATCGATAGAGGGCTTCAAGATAAAAGAGGCGGAGAAAACAATCAGAACAATCGCGGCGTAAGCCAGTTCAAAAATCCCCCGGGCTTTAAATTTCTGAAGTCCCGCCAAAAGACTGGAGGAGGCGCCGTATAAAAATTGCGCGCTGGCGTAGAGAACGCTCCAAAAATAAATCTTTGGTGAAATTTTGAATTCTCGCGCGATCGGGGAATGAAAGATTAAGAGTAGCGACAAACAAAATCCGCTCCAAATGAGAATGCTCCAGGTAAGACTTGAGACCGCCAGGGATCTTTTTTCATCCGGAAGGGCCGCGACGCGGTAGGAAGCGGTGAAAAAACCCAAGGAAATAAACAAAAGCCATAATTTACTGCTGGCGATCGTCAAATTCACCATTCCGTACTGATCAGGGCCCAGCCAGCGGCCGGCCAAAATGTGAGTGCCCATCGCGATGATTCGCGATAAAGCAATGAAGGGCGCCAATGTGAAAATTCCGCGCAAGAAAAGACGGGTGTTTGCGCCCCAGTTGAGACGCTCTAAAATTTCGGCCTTAACCCTACGCTTAACTTCGCCCGTATTCATCCTGGAACCGGACGATGTCGTCTTCTCCGAGGTAACTTCCGCATTGCACCTCAATCATGACCAAGAGGGTTTTTCCTTTGTTGGCCAGGCGGTGTTTGGTTTTGGGCGGGATAAAAGTCGATTCGTTGGCCGAAAGCGTAATTATTTTTTCTCCTCTTTGAATCGTGGCGTGGCCATGTAAAATGACCCAATGCTCGCTTCTTTGATTGTGGAGTTGAAGGCTGAGCCGTCTATGAGGCAGAACCTCGATTCTCTTGATTTTAAAATCCGGGCCCTCCTCAAGGATGGTATAGGTTCCCCAAGGGCGGTAAACGGTGCGGTGAAGGCGGTGGATTTCGCTTCCCTGCGACTTGAGGCGGGAATAGACTTCCTTGACATCCTGGGCGCGGCGTTTGGCCGCAACCAAGAGGGCGTCGGAAGTATCAATGACGATGATATCCTTTATTCCGATGGCGGCGACCGTGCGGCCATCGGCTTGGATATGGCAATTTTTCGCGTCCAAGAGAACGGTTTTTCCTTTGACGCGGTTTCCGTTTTTGTCGGCCTTGATTAATGTTTCCATCGCGTTCCAGGATCCGATATCACTCCAACCAATGTCGGAAGACACCACGGCGGCGTTCTTGGATTTTTCCATGACCGCGTAATCCAAGGACTCTTCCGGGACATGGGCAAAGAGTTTTGGGGAGATTTCAACTTGGGAAGAACTCTCTCCTCGACTCTTAGGAAAAGATGCGAAGGTCTTGAGACAGGCCGACGCGATGTCGGGGCGATATTTTTTGATTTCATTAAGGAGAGTTTTGGCGGTGAAACAAAACATTCCAGAATTCCATAGGAATTTCCCGGATGAAAAATATTTTCGGGCGTCTTTAAGCGGAGGCTTTTCGATGAAGCGCAAGACGGAATTACCCGCTCGTTCGATATAGCCGTAGCCGGTTTCAGGAGAATCAGGTTTAATGCCAAAAACAACCAAGCGTCCTTGATGGGCGAGCCGAACGGCCTTGGACACCGCTTCCTGAAAAGGCTTGGGGCGAGAAAGAAGATGATCGGCGGCGAGGACCAGCAAAGTCGCGTCTTCTCCGTAAAGGTTTTCCAGCGTCAGAGCCGCCAAGGTTACGGCCGGGGCGGTGTTTTTGCCGAAGGGCTCCAAAAGGTAATGATCCGCAATCTTTTTTTTGACGAGCGGGGCGACTTCGTTATAGGCGTCTTTAATTTGAAAGAAAAGTTCTTTGTTGGAGACGGTCAAGATTTCTTCAACTCCCGGAAGGCTTGCCGCCCGAAGCCAGGCTTTTTGAAGAAGACTTTGCCCATCGGCGAGGCGGATAAAGGGTTTGGGGTGTTCCTCGCGGGAAACGGGCCAGAGCCTTGATCCCACCCCGCCGCAAAGAATGACTGGAATTATCTTTTTCGGGCTTTTGTTCATGAAGCGGCGAGAGCCGGGTCCTTGCCGCTTTGAAGAAGCTTGAGATCGGCTTCGGCCATCATCTTGACGAGTTCCTTAAAGGAAACCTTGGGTTCCCAGTGAAGGATTTTCTTGATTTTGGCCGGGCTTCCCAGGAGTTGGTCAACCTCCGCCGGCCTAAAAAATTTTGGGTCGACCCGCACGTATTTTTTGTAATCAAGGTCCAGGGATTCGAAAGCGATTTGGACAAATTCTCGAACGCTGTGGGTTTCTCCGGTTGCGATGATGAAATCATCGGCGGTGTCGGCTTGGAGCATTTTCCACATCGCCTCCACGTAGTCGCCGGCAAAGCCCCAGTCTCTTTGCGCATCCAGATTTCCTAGCGGTAATTCCTTTTCCAGACCCAGCTTGATTTTGGCCGCGTAGTAGGTGATTTTTCGGGTGACAAATTCCAGGCCTCTTCTTGGAGACTCGTGATTGAAGCAAATTCCCGAGCAGGCGAAGAGATTATAGGATTCCCGGTAATTGATGGTCATGTAATGTCCGTAGACCTTGGAAACTCCGTAGGGGCTGCGGGGATAAAATGGGGTTTTTTCCGTCTGCGGGATCTCTTGGACCTTTCCGAACATTTCGGAGGTGGAGGCCTGATAGAAGCGGGCGTCGGGCTTGATGCGGTGAATGGCTTCCAGTATGCGGGTCAGACCCAAACCGGTCACCTCTCCGGTTAAAATCGGCTGATTCCAAGATGCTGGGACAAAAGACTGCGCCGCGAGATTGTAAACCTCATCGGGGTTTGAGACGCGCACGGCTTCATCCAAGGAGGATTGATCGGTTAAATCTCCGCTAATGAGCGTGATGCGGTCGAGAATGTGGTGGATGCGTTCCGTGGCTTCGTGGCTTGATCTTCGGATAAGGCCGTAAACCTTATATCCTTTTTCCAGCAAAAGGTCGGCCATGTAGGACCCGTCTTGCCCTGTGATCCCGGTAATCAACGCTTTTTTAGGCATGGTTTTCTCCCGTTAGACATCAATATCTCGCCCTGATCCGCCTGATGCGAGTTTTTTTTTAGGTTTTTTTGGTCCCATCTCAAACGAGAGGGCTTCTTTGGCAAAATCCGCGCTGACGGAAACCAAATCCCCTTCCTTAATTTCGCCGGAAATCAGAAGTTTCGAGAGGGGATCGAGCAGATACTTCTGAATGGCGCGTTTAAGAGGTCTGGCGCCGAAAGCGGGGTCGTAGCCCTTTTGAGAAAGAAAATTCTTAGCCTTCTCATCAAGAGAAAACGTAATTCGTTTGTCCTTAAGCCTTGACAAGGCGCGGGGAATCTGGATGTCGATGATTTTGCGCAGGTTTTCCGCTCCCAAGGGATGAAAGGTCAAAATCTCATCCAAGCGGTTTAAGAATTCCGGTCTAAAACGAATTTCGAGGTCTGCTGCCTTGAGATTCGAGGTCATGAGCATGATCGTGTTTTTAAAATTAACCGTGCGGCCTTGCCCATCGGTCAAGCGGCCGTCATCGGTGACTTGAAGAAGAATGTTGAAAACGTCGGGGTGGGCCTTTTCGATTTCATCAAGCAAAACGACGCAATAAGGCTTGCGGCGCACGGCTTCAGTGAGTTGCCCGCCTTCTTCATAGCCGACGTATCCCGGCGGCGCGCCGATAAGCCTTGAAACCGAGTGTTTTTCCATATATTCGGACATGTCTAGGCGCACAAGATTTTTCTCGGAGTCAAACAGAAAATCGGCCAGAGCTCTAGCCAGTTCGGTCTTGCCCACTCCGGTCGGGCCCAACATTAAAAAAACTCCTAAGGGGCGTTCTGGATCGGCGATGCCGCTTTGGGCGCGCCGGACCGCCGCAGCGACGGCTTGAACGGCTTCTTCTTGCCCGATGACCTTCGCTTGGAGAATTTCTTCGAGGTCTAAAAGTTTCCGCGCCTGGGTTTGGCCGATTTTTTCAACTGGAATTCCGGTCCAGCGCGATATGACGCGCGCGATGTCTTGGGAATCAACTTCTTCCTTGAGAAGCCTCTTGCTCGATTGGACCGTGGCCAAATCTTTTTCCAAGGCCTCAATTTTTTTTGATAGTTCCGGAATCAGACCGTAGCGAATTTCTGCGGCCCGGTTAAGATCTCCCGAACGTTCGGCGCGCTGTCCGTCGGCCTTGAGAGATTCCATTTTAACCTTGAGTTCACGGAGATTCTTGATTAAGGACTTTTCTTTTTGCCAGTGGAGGCTCAAATTCTCAAACTCCGCTTTGAGGGCGGACGTTTCGGCTTTCATTACGCGCATTCTCTCAAGAGATCCCTCGTCTTTTTCTTTTTTGAGCGCCGCTTCCTCGATTCCCAACTGTCGGAGCTTGCGGTCCATCTCGTCAAGCTCGGTCGGCATCGAATCGATTTCCATCCGGAGCCGGCTGGAAGCCTCATCGATGAGGTCAATGGCTTTGTCCGGCAAAAAACGGTCGGAAATGTAGCGGTCCGACATGACGGCGGCCGCCACCAAGGCAGAATCTAAAATGCGGACCCCATGGTGGATTTCGTATCTTTCCTTGAGTCCGCGCAAAATGGCGATGGTGTCGTCAATGCTTGGAGGGCCGACGGTTACCGGGGCGAATCTTCTTTCCAGGGCCGCGTCTTTCTCGATGTATTTTTTATATTCATCCAGGGTCGTCGCCCCAACGCAGCGAAGTTCTCCTCGGGCCAGCATGGGTTTGAGCATATTGGCCGCGTCCATTCCGCCTTCGCCTCCTCCGGCGCCGACCAGCGTGTGGATTTCATCGATAAAAAGGATGATTTGACCTGCGGCGTCAGAGACTTCTTTGAGAACGGCTTTAAGGCGCTCTTCAAATTCACCCTTGTATTTCGCGCCGGCGACCAGGCTTCCCATATCAAGCGAAATGACGCGCTTGTCTTTCATGGTTTCGGGGACATCTCCGGCGGAAATCCGTTGGGCCAAGCCTTCCACGATCGCGGTTTTTCCGACGCCGGGTTCGCCGATTAAGATGGGATTATTCTTGGTGCGGCGGCTTAAGACCTGAATGACGCGGCGAATTTCACCGTCGCGCCCGATGACGGGGTCAAGTTTCCCCTTTTTGGCGGTGTCGCTTAAATCGCGCCCGAAAAATTCTAGCGCGGTTTTGGGCGTTGAAGGAGAATCATTGGTCGCGCTTTCTCGTGGCGTCATGGATTTATTTTACTAAAAACGCCCCATCCCCATTAGGGCAGGATTTCTTCTAATTCGTCGGATTTCTGCTTGTCTTCGGCTTTTACCAGAGTCGACAAGGCGGCTTTTGTTTTTTCCGCGATTTTTGACAACTCATTAGGAATTGCGCCCGGGTGGAGCATGTCGTCGATGATGTGGGCGCTTTCCTCAAGCTCGATATCCGGGACATTGGGCTCTTTGTCCTTTTTTTTCTTGGCGGAACTTTTGATTTTAGCGCCTTTCTTGTCTAGGTCAGCAGCCTTGGCCAAAGCCTTTTCAGAGACAGCTGGGGCTGTGCTGCCGGTGATGGATTCAAGCGTAATCTCGGTTTTCGTAAATTCATCAGGGGCCTTGGTTTGGCGCTCTTCTTTTCTCTTCTTATCCAAATTTTCCGCGTCTTGCTGCTCTTTGAGGCGTTCCGCTTCGTTAAGAGATTCGACTTTTCCTTCGTCTTCTTGTTTGAAAAGCGCGATATCCTGGCGAACGTAGCCGAATTCACGGGAAGCTTCAACGCGGTCTTCCGAGGCCTTTTTCAGCTGATCGACCAAGGGGGGAGTGATGTCTTCTACCTTCTGATAGGAAGCCGGGTCGATTTCATCATAGGGAAGAGCGTTTTCAAGAGCTGATTCCGCGATGTCCATGTAGTCCTCAATCGAGGGGAGTTGGATGTCGGGGGTGACGCCTTTATTTTGAGTCGAGCCTCCGGAGACGCGGTAGAATTTCTGAATCGTGAGTTTGAGCGCTCCCGGTCCGGTTTTGGGGTCTATTCTGGGAATATATTGCGAGAGATCGATCAAGGTTTGAACCGTTCCCTTACCGAAAGTCTTCTTGTTTCCAACGATCAGGGCCCGCCCGTAATCTTGAAGGGCGGCCGCGAAAATTTCCGAGGCGGAAGCGGAAGCGTGACTGGTCAAGACGATCATGGGCCCGGAGTAAATCATCGAGTCTGAATGCTCAAGAGAGCGAATGACCCCGCGGGAATCTCGAACCTGGACTACCGGGCCTGGAGGGATGAAGAGCCCGGTTAAATTAATAGCCTCGGACAAGGCGCCGCCGCCGTTTCTGCGGAGATCCAAAATTAGGCCTTGAATATTTTGAGCTTCCAAGGCTACGAGAAGTTTCTTAACGTCTTTTGTCGTGCTTTTTTTCTCGCCGCCAGATTTCATGTCCTCATAAAAAGAGGGCAGGTCGATGACGCCGATCTTGACGGGGTTGCCTTGAAGGTCATGTCCCGTCAAAATTTCCGCCTTGGCTTCTTGATCGGTCAATTTAATTTCATCACGGACAATCGAAATAATGGTCCGGGTTGAGCGGTCGATGGCGTTGGCTGGTATGACGCGAAGGCGAACCGTCGTGCCTTTTTTGCCGCGAATTTTTTCGACCACGTGGTCGAGCCGCATTCCCGTAACATCGATCCAGGGGCCGTCTACGCCTTCCGCGACGGCTTCTATTTTGTCTTTTGGATGCAGACGATTGTCTTTGTCAGCCGGACCCCCGGGGACTAAAGACACGATTTGAGCGTAGCCGTCGGATTCCTTGAGCACCGCGCCGATTCCAACCAAGGATAACTGCATGCTGATGTCGAAATTTTCCTTCTGCTCTTGGGCCATGTAATCGGAATGCGGGTCGTAGGCGTGGGTCAGGGCCGAGAGATATTCTTGAAGAACATCGATGGCGTCGAATTCGCCGTAGCTTTTCAAGAGCCTGCGGTACCTGTGGCGGATTTCTTTTCCCTCTTCCTTGGGCTTGGTCTTATTGAGAATCTCTTCCAGCATTTCGTATTTGACGCGCTTTCTCCACAACTTGTTGGATTCCTTCCAATTCCTGGGCCAGGGGAGCTTGTGGCGGTCGAGGGTTATCTTTTCATTTTCCTTGAAGTTAAAGGAGGTTGAAGAAAGAGAAATGGCGTATTCTTCTCGGTTTTGAAGCCTTTTTAGGAAGACGCCAAAGATATCATAGGCGGGGCTCAAATCGCCTTCTTTGAGTTTTTCTCCGAGAACGTCTCCATAGCGCTTCTTAAAATCGTCTACATCCGATTGGAGGAAAAACATATGGTTGTAATCGAAGGCTTCAAGATAATTTTGCAGAAAATTTTGGGACACGGCCGGGTCGATGGGGTGATGGTCGTACTGGTCTTCCTCTAAAAACCGCGTGACAATCTGCCCAACTAGGGGAGCTCCAGGGCCCGGAGAAAGAATGGCGAAGGCGGGCCTTGAGAGTAGCGATATGCTCGTGAGGAGAAGCCACAAGAATTTTTTCGGGGCCATCTCTTCAATCATAACAAACTCGTAACTGCTCAGGTTCGTCATTCCGGCGACCGAGCATTGGGGAGGAAGCGCCGCTTCCAAGTTCGTGGGAAAGCGGCCGAAAGCCGGAATCCGACCGAGCGATAACGCGAGGAAGCGCCGTTTCCAGATTCCGAAGGAAAACGGCCAGTCGGAAACCTAGACCCCGACTTTCGTCGGGGTGACGTGAGCAGTTACACAAACTCGCGGTTGGCATTGCGGTTTTAGATCATCGTTGCGGGGCTTGCCCTTTGCGATCGAGGACTTTTTGTCCGAGAAACACCGCCATGATCGCCCCGGCTTCCCCCGAACCTGCCGGGTGCGGGGCTGATGCGCCGCTTGAGTCGAGTGTGGAATTGAGCGCGGGGTCGTCAAAACTCTTGCCGCCGGCGCCGATATCGCTTAAACGTTGTCTTGCGAGGGCGAGCTTTTTTTGCCGAATCTTTTTCTGATTCCGCTCGTTCTGGACAAAAAGGGCGTATTGGCGGCGGGCCTGGTTTAAAGACTGATCCAGTATTCTTTTCCACTGAGGATCAAACCACGAGAGTTTCGCGTCGGCGCCGGCTTTTTTGACCGAGAGATTGAGGGCTTTCAGATTCTTCTTAACCACTTGCGCTTCGTGCCCAATCAACCATGGGGTCAGAGGAAGGCTTCTCTGCGCCGCGAGGCCGTTGCGGCTGAGATGGCCGAATTTTTGGGCGGAGAGGATCGTTTTTCGCAGTTGCTTTCCGGTTTGGTAAAAGAGAACGTCCACTTCTTTTAATAAGCGCTCTTGGGCGCGCCGGTTGCCCGCGGCTTCTTGCCAACGCCGGTGATAGAGGGGATCTTTTGCAATGAAGTCTTGAACTTCCTTGGCGCATGAACCGGGGTTTTCGGTTTGCGCAGGGGACGCGAAGATGGGAAAGGCATGGGCTACTTTTGATATAAAAGGCTTTTTGGGAAACGAACAAGGGCGTTCTCCCGGAACCAAGGACGCTTCGAGAGAGACCGCGCAAGACAAGAACGCGCTTGCGGTTAAAACCCCGAGGGTCTTGAGTCTCATAATCTGAAGGATAGACTCTAAATTTGTTTTTGTCAAGGCCGTTTAGAAATGTCATGTAGTTACTAACCAGTCCATAGTTTGGGATACATATGGTTGGGAAACATGCTGATGTTTAGGCGTGAAACTCGACGGCCGCACCCTCAGCCACGAGACGTCCGAGGAAATTCGCCGCCTACGTTAAGGAACTGAAGGGACGACTGGAACTTCACTTCTTGCCGGGGTACGCGCCGGAACTCAACCCTGACGAATTCGTGTGGAACTACGTCAAGAACGAAGGCGTCAGCAAGAAGCCGTTGAAGCGCAACGAGTCGCTTCGGCGGAGTGTCGAAAGCGATCTCGCCGGCATCAAGCGTCGTCCCGCGCTGGTACGATCATTCTTCGGAACGCCCAGCGTATCCTATACCAAGGACTGATTAGTAAGTTTGCCCGCTAAAAAAATCCATCGGTGAAACCAGCGAAAATACCTTGCCCAAAAAAGTGGCTGCGGGACTAGGATTCGAACCTAGAAAAGCAGATTCAGAGTCTGCCGTGATACCGTTTCACCATCCCGCAATAGATCGGCGAATAGAAACCCATTTTATCAAATCTTGGATTCGCTGAAGCGTTCATCCGAGCCTTCGCCTTTTTTAATTTCTCGCCTAATAATGAGGAAGGCGAAGATCGCGATAAAGGTAAACACAAAGGCCAAAAGCCGGTTCTGCTGCCGTAAATGAGATTGCGGGTCCCCCAAGACCGATACCCCGGGCTTTTTCGGGAGATAAAAGATCAAAACCTCGTCTCCCTTGTTTAAATCCTCAAACTCCGGGGAGCCGAAACCCGCGCGCCCAAGCCCGCTGTAAATGCGCCCGTCCACGGCGAAGGAATAATTAATTTTGCGGCTTTTGTTGAGCCCTTTAGCCGTCACCCAGCCCGTGGTCGCGCGTCCGTGTTGGGCGAGTTTTTTGTAGTCCGGCCAGCGGGCGGCGTTGTTAAGCCAAAAGGAAAGCTCCGCGGCTCCAAAAATTAAGAGAATCAAGCCCCATAGCGGGAGGGCTTTGTTGGACGCCTTAAGATCGGGCATAACATAAGGATAACGGGTTTTTTTGTTTTTTGCCAGAGGGGTTTTTTCGCTATAATGAGAACGCTTCCATGCGCAGCTTTAAACGCCTCAAGCCTTATCTCAAGCCTCATGCCCGACGCATCGCCCAGGCTTGTTTTGTCATGGTCTTTGTCGCCATCTTCAATGGCGCGATGGTATGGCTGCTCAAACCCGTCGTTGATTACGTCTTCATCAAAAAAGACCCGAGGATGCTCGTCGGAATCGTCCTAGTCATTCCCATCATTTTCCTGACGAAGATGATTTTTACCTACACGCAGGCCTATTTGATGAGTTACCTCGGCCAAATCATCACCCAGGAAATTCGGGAGGATTTGTTTCGGCATCTTCACGAACTTTCGCTTGAATTTTTCTGGAGAAGCCGCAGCGGGGACATCTTGTCGCGCCTGACCAACGATTTGACCCGCGTTCAAGACGGAATTCAATTCGTCCCCCTTTATTTGGTTCGGGACAGCTTGACGGTGGTTATTCTTCTCATCGTCATGTTTTTTATCCACTGGCAGTTTGCGCTGACGGCCTTGATTACCATCCCCTTCGCCGCCGCGGTCTTGGCCGTTCTCGGAAAAAAGTTACGGAGTTCCAGCCGCAAAAGCCAGGAAATCATGGGCGAACTCTATACTCGCTTTCAGGAAAGCCTTCAGGGAATGCTGGTGGTCAAGGCCTTTAACTACGAGTCCGGGGCGATTGCCCGCTTTCAAGTCGAAAACGACGCCTTGTTCAACCAGATGATGCGCTATTTTCGCGCCACCGCCTTGTCCGGCCCGCTGATGGAATTTTTGGGAAGCCTGATCATGGCCGCCGTCATCTGGCAGGGGGGCCGCGAAATTTTGGCCTTTAAAATGACGCCGGGGGCTTTCTTTGTGTTTTTGGGAAGCTTCTTCGCGGCCTACGCGCCGATTAAAAATATCTCGCAACTCAACGCCAAGCTTCAAATGGCCCTGGCTTCCTCCGATCGCATCTTTCAAGTTCTTGACGAAAAGCCCTCAATCGTCGATAAGCCCGATGCTCTGAGCTTTGAAGCCTTGAAATCCTCCATTGAGTTTGAAAACGTTTCCTTTCGCTACGCCAATCAGGAGCGTTGGGCTTTGAAAAACGTCAGCTTTAAAATCGAGGCCGGGCAGACCATCGGGGTCGTGGGGCCCAGCGGTTCAGGAAAGACCACCTTGGTCTACTTGATGCTCCGCCTTTTCGACCCGTCCGAGGGGCGCATTTTAATCGACGGGAAAGATCTCCGCGATTATTTCGCTTCTTCCTTGCGGGCCAAAATCGGACTAGTCAATCAGGAAACGGTTTTGTTCAACGATTCAGTTTCGACCAATGTGAGCTTGGGAAACCCGCACGCGACCCGAGAGGAGATCATCGAAGCCTTAAAAATCGCCGATGCCTACGGTTTTGTCAACCGGCTTGAGCACGGGCTCGACGCTCAGTTGGGCGACCGCGGTCTTAAACTCTCCGGCGGGGAAAGGCAGCGCCTTGCCATCGCGCGCTCGGTCTTGAAGAAGCCGTCCTTGCTGATTTTAGACGAAGCCACTTCCAATCTCGACTCCGCCAGCGAAAAAAGCGTCCAGACGGCTTTGGAGCGCGTTTCCAAAAACAATACCACTCTTTCCATCGCTCACCGCCTTTCCAGCATCAAAAACGCCGATCGGATTCTCGTCTTTAATCACGGGGACCTAGCCGAATCCGGCAAACATGAGGAACTCATCGCTTTAAACGGGCTTTATGCGACTCTCGACCGTTTTCAAAAAATTTCCGTCGAACCCTAAGGCCGTCGTTCTCGACATGGACGGGGTGATGGTCAATAGCGAAGAGTTATGGCGCGAAGTCGAGGCCCCGTTTTTTCAATCGCTGCTGACGGGCTGGACCCCGGATCTTTTCCGCGAAATCGTCGGCATGGGGGTCGAAGACGTCTATCACCATTTCGCCAAGAATTACGGGCTTAAGCAGACGAAAAAAGAATTTCTCTTGTCTTGTGAAAGAGTCGCCTTGGAAATTTACGATCACCGGGCGTCCTTGGCCGCGGGCTTGGTTGAATTCCTTGAGGAGATGAAAGGGGCGGGCGTTCCGGTGGGGTTGGCTTCCTCATCTCCCAAGCGCTGGATTTTGCGCGTTCTTAAGCGCTTTGACTTGGAGACTTATTTTTCATCGGTTTTAAGCGCGGAGGAAGTGGGAAATAAAACCAAGCCCGCTCCTGAAATTTACATTCAAAGCGCGAAAAACTTGGGCATCCGGACGGAAGAAGGGTTGGCGATTGAGGATTCCACGGTTGGAATCGCCTCCGCTAAAAGCGCCGGTTTTTTCTGCCTGGGTTTTCGAAATGGCTCAAACCTCGCGCAAAATTTTTCGAGAGCCGACGGCGAATTTTCCGGTTTCGCGGAAATCGCGAATTTCAAGCCTAATCCGGCAGGGTAATTCTTGCGTGCGTCACCCCGACGGAAGTCGGGGTCCAGAAAAAACATCCATGTCTAAGCAGCCCTGCGTTTATATACTGGCGAGC